>DATNQN010000088.1 GCA_036703985.1 Leptolyngbyaceae cyanobacterium | reverse complement strand
ATTAGCCAGCGATTCGCTGATTCTTTCCAAGATTATAGAAATTCGTCTTATATAGATTATTCAGTTGAGCAATTAGTCACCCAAAGAATTTATGGACTCGTATTAGGTTATGAAGATGTCAATGACCACGACAAATTACGTCATGATGCAGCTTTAGCTATAGCTTTAGAAAAACTTGATAAATTAGAATCAAATCAACGAACTTTAGCCGGAAAAAGTACAATTAATCGACTAGAATATTGTCCCGAAACTATTCTCAATCAAGAAAATAGTCGTTATCATCGGATTGAACATGACCCGAAGAAGATAGAAAACCTGTTTGTTGACATCTTTTTACAGTCTTATCAAAAGCCTCCCTCTCAAATTATTTTGGATATGGATGTCACAGACGATCGAGTACATGGTCATCAAAAAGGCGCTTTTTTCAATACTTATTATCAAGGAGTTTGTTATGCTCCTTTATATATTTTTTGTAAGCATCATTTATTAGTAGCCAAGCTGCGTCCCTCTAATGTAGATCCGGCAGAAGGAGCATTAGATGAATTACAAAGAGTGATTGGGTTAATTAGAAAAGAATGGCCAACTACTAAGACTTTGGTTTTCATCAATAGCTTATGTTCTAATGCAAGCTTTTCGTTATCGTTGTTTATCTAAAACTTCTTTTTCTCAAGCAACTGTCGGCACAATTCGTCTAAACTTTTTGAAGTTGGGAGCGAGAATTACTGTGAGTGCTAGACGAATTTTAATGGCGATTACCAGTGCTTGTCCCTCTCAAGATATTTTGTCCATTGCTTACTTTAGAATTCAAGGAATTCAGGATACTAGTTGATTTTTTTGACGGTAACTTTCTCAACTTCATAGCTCTTCAATGACTGACCATATATCCAGTCTATTTTCTGATGAGTAGTTTTTTGAATTAAGCTGATTTTCCCGACGATTTAATAACGGTTTGGTGATTTTGGATTAAATTTTTCTTGGTGGACTGTTTCCATATCTCTTGTTTTTCAAAAAGTTAAACTTTTCATCCCCAAATCAGCTTCTCAAATCAGTTTGTGAGAAATGCGGGAGAATTATTACCATCCATCTTAGGTTTAAGATGTCAGAATATCTGTAAGGCAGAAATAAACCCCAGTTGAAAAATGTTAAAACCTCAACTTTTTATTTAATTCTCAAGGTTCAAAAATCGAAGTAAAACCACAATGCCAGCCAGAAAACCGCCTAAGCCGCAACCAAACTCAACCGCACCTGCTTCTACTAAGCCAGCTATCGTGGCGCTCAAGAAGTCTAGTGAAACACAGCCAGAGTCTGTCCAAGAGGTTGTAGAGCCACCCGCCGTACCAGTTGAACCACCCGCATCGGAATCACAGCCAAAGAAAGTATCTCCACCCATCAAACGAGCTAAAGCCACTCTGCCAGACGTTTCTCAGGAGGCAGAAGCTACGCCAAATCCTGCCGAACCCTTAGTAGAAGGGGATGCTGAGTCAGTGCCAAACAATGCCTTTTTTCAGGCAGTCGGTATCATTGTTGGGGATGTTCGCTTTGATGAAAACGGACTCTTGTCGATTGAGTGCGAGCAAAAACAATATCCTCTGTTCTATGCTCCCAGCCACAAAAAGTCTTATGAGGGACTCAAGAAACAAATCGAGCGCACGGGTAATCACACACAACGGTTACTTGTTTATCCGAGAGTGACCCATTTTCCTAAACGAGAGCAAAATTATCGGATTGGTTTTCAGCTAGTTGCTTTTGAGGGGGCTGGCAAGGATTTGAAACAAGATATTGGTTTATCTGATTTTGAATTCAAGCTTTGTGGCTTGTGGCAATTCATCCCGGTCTGTTCCATTCCTTGCTTGTCCGTGTTTAAGAATTTAACTCAAGAGCGGATTACCCATATCAAGAATTCTCCGGTGGAAAATCGGGTTCGCTTTATGAAAGCCAGTCACATCCCGGTGCTTTGGCGCGATGCTCCGACAAGACCTTTTCGCTTTAATCCAAAACTTGATAAAGACCTGCAGGGAAAGGCATCTTTTGTGGGTATTATTGCCAAGTTTTTAACCGACAGAGATGTTTTTGGTTTTAGCCAACTTTACATACAACCTTCCTTGACACCGCCGCAATTTCTGAAGGCTGGTAAGAAAGACAAAGCAGAAGTATTGCAGAATCGGCGACGATTGCTTTCTAACAAAAGTTAGCTAATTCTAGGAATAAAAAACCTATCTGTTCCTAACAGATAGGTTTACGTGCCTTGTTTATTACTTTCAGTAGACTTGGTGAGCTACTTGATAACGACGGTCGATAGCTTGACGTAAAAATTCCAACATTTGTTTAAGAGTAAATAAGTTGGATAAAATTTGTCGGCTTCCTCTTTTTTTCGACTGATATACTGCCATAATAAATATGGCATTTTCCTCACGATACAGCACACTAAGTACGGAAGAACCAATTTTTGGAAACTTATTTAACGCAGCATCCATGCCATTTCTCGTACAAGAAATGCAAAACGCCTTAGACCAAAGACAAAATGTAAAAGTGGAGAAATTATGAATTCTGCCAAACAGCCAATTACAGTTTCCGAACTCATTCAAGTTCAAGCGCAAAATAATCCCGATCGAATCGCAATTGTGGCTCCAAAACGCGCTTCCTTAACTTATGGCGGTTTGCGCGATCGCATCCACCAAACAGCCACCATCCTCAGCACTCTGGGCATTAACCCCAACGATCGCGTTGCCGTTGTCCTTCCCAATGGCCCAGAAATGGCGGTTGCCTTTTTAGCGATCGCCGCGACTGCTACTTGTGCGCCCCTCAACCCAGCTTATCGCGAACAGGAATTCGACTTTTATCTTTCAGATCTCAATCCCAAAGCCTTAGTCATTCAACCGGGAGTAGGCGAACCTGCTAGAATAGTCGCTAAAAGGCGAGGAATTCCGATTATTGAACTTTTTCCACAATTAGAAGCTGAAGCAGGTAGTTTTAGTTTAATTTCTGAAAATTTAGCCAATTCAACCGCTCAAATTCAGAATCCAGAATCTCATCATATCGCCTTAGTTTTACACACCTCTGGCACAACCTCTCGCCCCAAAATTGTGCCGTTGACGCATTCCAATCTTTGCACTTCTGCTAGTAATATTCGCCAGACGCTCAATTTATCTGAAAGCGATCGCTGTCTCAACATCATGCCTTTATTCCATATTCATGGATTAATTGCCGCCTTGCTTTCATCCCTGTACGCTGGTGCTAGCATCGTTTGTACCCCTGGTTTTTATGCCCCGCAATTTTTCAGTTGGGTAGAAGAATTTCAACCCACCTGGTATTCAGCCGTTCCCACCATGCACCAGTCAATTCTGGCACAGGCCCAAGCAAATCGCGAGATGATTTCCCACAGCAAACTCCGGTTTATTCGCTCCTCTTCTGCTTCCTTAGCCCCCCAAATCATGGCTCAATTAGAAGCCACTTTTAATGTTCCCGTAATAGAAGCCTACGGGATGACAGAAGCCTCTCATCAAATGGCAAGCAATCCCCTACCTCCCAGAGAGCGCAAACCCGGTTCGGTTGGTGTAGCAGCAGGGCCAGAAATTGCCATTATGAACGAGGCGGGGCACTTACTTTCAATAGGTGAAATCGGAGAAGTTGCGATTAAAGGAGCCAACGTCACTCAAGGTTATGAAAATAATCCTAAAGCAAATGCAGAAGCATTTACTAATGGTTGGTTTCGGACAGGAGATTTAGGATATTTAGATGATGATGGATATCTCTTTTTAAAAGGTCGAATTAAAGAAATTATTAATCGAGCAGGTGAAAAAATTTCCCCTCGCGAAGTAGATGAAGTCTTACTAGAACATCCGGCTGTCGCTCAAGCCCTGACGTTTGCTGCACCCCATACCCTTTTAGGGGAAGATGTTGCTGCTGCTGTCGTTTTAAAGGAAGGAATAACGGTTAGCGAGTTAGAAATCAAAGAATTTGTTGCTCAAAAACTAGCAGATTTTAAAATTCCTCGCGTGGTTCTATTTCTAGATGAAATCCCTAAAGGGCCAACGGGAAAACTGCAACGGATTGGGTTAGCTGAAAAGCTAGGGCTAACGGCATCGAATCCAACCGCAGATCTAGTAGAATATGCGCCACCTCAGACTATCAATGAAATCAAACTGGCAGAAATTTGGTCGCAAGTGTTAAAAATTGAAAAAATAGGAATCCATAACAACTTTTTTCAACTAGGCGGGGATTCTATTCTGGCTGCTCAAATTGTCAATCGCGTGCGAGAAGCCTGGGGAGTAGAGTTGTCTTTTCTGATCTTCTTCCAACAGCCTACAGTTGCGAATATGGCGATCGAAATAGCTCAAATTCAAGCCGAGTCGTTAGAATCTGAAGAGTTAGATGATTTATTGGCTAATATCGAGAGTTTATCTGAAGAAGAAAGTCAAAATCTTTTGAATGAATAAATTTTATATAGATTTAAATTACTGGAGTTTAGACTATCGCACGGAGTGCGATGTCTAAACTCCAGAATCCCAAACGGAATCGCTCAGTAGTTATCTGAGTCAAAAAAATTTGATTAAATGAGAATTGACAAGCCGAAAAAATTAAGGCTTTGTGTTTTTA
>DATNQN010000087.1 GCA_036703985.1 Leptolyngbyaceae cyanobacterium | reverse complement strand
TAGCAATGTTTGATTGCCACCGCCAACTCCGTGCATTTGAATCATCTTCTGCCGCAATGGTTCCAATTGTATCCCGCCTGTCTTGGGATCGACGTTTCCTTCCCTGACAATCGCTTCACAGGCTGCATCAACCATCTCTTGAGACACGAAAATCCGCTTGGACATAATAATGAATAGTCGATAATTATTGTACTATTTAATTTAGCAGTTTCAGCTTAAATAGTCAATAATTATTTTGCTATTGAATATCGAAACGGCCTCTCTTCCTCTCTTCTATGGTTAAGAAATTGGATAGTGAATAGTTATTCCACTATCTTGTTTCCAGATAGCTGTGTTTTCCCAAAGATCGGTTGTTGGTATTTAGTTAGATAGTCAATATTTATTGAATTATTGAATTTGAAGAAAAAACAAGGGGTAGGGCGATCGCCCACAGCGGCTGCATTTGGATAGTCAATATTTTATTGACTATTTACCTATCTGACCAATCTCATCCCGCTAACCGGGGCAAACGGGCTAATTAAATAGTCAATAATTATTCCGTTATCGACTTTTATCTCTAAGCTGGGGTATCAAATGCCAAACTTGAATAATGAATATTTATTAGACTATTGAACTATTTACTTTATTGCTGATGATTGAATAATGAATATTTATTAGACTATTGGACTATTTACTTTATTGCTGATGACACTTTAGTAATTAAATAGTAGATAGTTCAATACATATTGAACTATTGAAACGAGATGCTGAGGCGAGGGAGAGTTAGCGATCGCTCAACTGTAGAACCCACATTCAGCCGGAAAAACAATAGTCAATAAATATTCGACTATCGACTATCGGTGTTTTCATAAGTTTCATAAGCATAAGTTGAATAGGTTGGTTCAGTTGCTAGAGTTGTTGTCATAATTTTAATTCATTAAGTTCAGTATTATGCAACGGTTAGGCGTTTTTTATTTCGGTCAATACAAGAATAAAAATAATTGAATTTTGTTTAATATTCAAGTTAATTATGATAGATTATTTAAAGAGTAAATAGACTTTTAATAAACGTGGCTAAATTACTATAAGAAATCATTACGACCGTACTTGAAAACAATTAAACGCTCATTACTCAAGGTTATTTAGTTGAATTAAATAGATTAATAGCATTAATTCTTTCAGAATTTTCAAGTGGCTTAAGCGCCACTTAAGGTTTTGAATTATTGCTAATTTACCAAACAATGCACTTGTTAACTTTATCAGATCTGAAGCCAATTGGAATTAACAAAACAACCTCACTAGCTCCTATCTACGTCCAACAGCAATTTCATTTACTCGTTAAACAAAAATTAATGGGATTGCCTGTGGAGCCAATACTTGATAATTATCCTCAATTCCAACAGTGGATTTGGTCGTTAAAACAGCTATCGCCTAGCCTATTCATACCGCACAAGAAACTGAAACTCTTCGTTGATTTTCCACTTACTGCTCAACTAGAATGCGAGTCATATAGGGAAAACGGTACTTCTTCTGGTTGTAATCACGGAATAGAAGTCCGTACAAATGTGGGAATAGTTAGAGAAAACCCACATTTGTTTGAATGGGGAATTAGACATCCTCTTCTGAGTTACTCCGATCGCATTAAGTTGTGGGTAGCAACTGAATATTTTCAGATAAACCCGTCGGAAATGCGACTGACTGTTTTAGCGCTGCATCCGACCGAAGCTGCTCAAAAAGTAGTATTTAGCTGGGATAGCAAGCAACACAAGCGCACGCGCAATTGGTTGATTAAGAGAATTAACGAAAAAATAAGCCAGCCATATCAACCATCTATTGCTATTCCCAAAAGTAATAAAGATATGGGAAATATAGTAACTCCGGTATCTGATACAGCTAGAGCGATCGCTCTAGTAAAAAGTATAGACGAAATCGATGAAGTACCGCTTTAACTAATCAAAAACAATCGATGTCTGTTAAATTTTATATCGGCTGTCACCAACCAGCCGATGCCCGATTTTTTCCTCACTGCTGTATCAACTACAGTCGGCTACGAAATCGCAAGTATCGTAGAGGTTTCAGCCCACACAAATGGATTTTAGATGCCGGAACTTTTGCAGGATTAACGCCTAATTTGGAAGAATATGCTGATGCAGCCCATCGGTGGAGTTGGTGCGGCATTCTAGAAGCTGTGGTTGCACCAGACTTGCTATGTCTGCCTCAATATCTAGAAAAAACTGGTTTGTCAGTGAGCCAATATCAAGCTCAAACAATTATCAACTACGATGTACTCAAAAAATTAGTCAAAACTAGAGTTTACGTGATGCCAGTTTTGCAAGGTTCAAATTCTGAAGAATACAAGCAACATCTTTGCAACTACGGAAACCGACTTTCATTTGGAGCATGGGTGGGAGTTGGCTCTTTATCTGGCAGAAAACCCGATACAATAGCTGCCATTTTGCAAACAATTCATTGCTTAAGGCCAGACCTCAAATTACATGGCTTCGGGTGCGGGAAACGAATATTAAAGCATTGGCAAAATCGCTGCTATCTTTGGTCTGCTGATTCGAGTGCTTGGTCAAAAACAGCACAACTGGAAAAATTACATCGCGGTTGCAGTTCTAATCACCCAACCGAAGCAAGTGCATATTCGTTTGATATCAACAGTTTCAAACCTTCTATGCAGACAGAACTATTTCTGTTGTCGGAGATATCGTGTTAAAAATATAACCTCTTCTTCTCCCAATCGGCTGATGGCGTTTCTAAACTTCCCCGGAAAAGATAGTGGAAGAAACCAGAGTCAACAGCAAAGGTACAAATGACAACCAATACTGAGATTAAGGCAAAAACCGTTCTAATCGTGGAAGACAACCCGATGTTGCAGGTGGGACTGCGGCACGCACTCTCTGCCCAGCCTGCACTGAAGGTGATAGGACAAGTCGAGGATGGCCTGCAAGCCGTGAGTACGGCAGTTCAGGTAAAACCAGACATTGCCTTGGTTGATATCGAATTACCTGGAATGGACGGGATTACGCTTACCCAGCGAATCAAAGAGATACTACCGGACACCCGCATTATCATTTTCACCCACTACACCAATCCAACCAAAGTGATGGCAGCTTTATCGAGTGGGGCTAACGGATACTGCGTTAAAGGTACGAGTATACCTCAACTAGAAGCAGCAATTATGGCGGTAGGAGAAGGAAACTGGTATTTAGATGCTAAAATTGCCGATTGCGTGTTGCAAAACATCAGACAACCGCTACCCGATGGGGAAGAACTAGAAGAAGTTAGACTGACCGAACGTGAAATGGAAGTGTTGCAACAACTTGTTGAAGGTAAAAGTAATACAGAAATTGGTGTTGAACTGGGGGTGAGTGCGAATACGATTAAAGGTCACGTACAGCAGATCATTCACAAGCTCAAAGCAAGCGATCGCACTCAGGCAGCAGTTAAAGCGTTACGCTTGGGATTAGTATAGATTTTTCCAAAATACATAGAATTGAAGAGCCTTCGTACTTTAGTCGAATGAGTGTGGAAAGTGTATTTACTTAAGGCTCTAAATTCTTTGAAAAAATCTTCAGACACTATTATCAAATTATTTTAATTACAGGGAATTAAATGAAGTTGCATATCCTAAGTGATTTACATATAGAGTTTGAGCCATTCAGCCCACTGGTAACTAATGCAGACGTTATTATTCTGGCTGGGGATATTCACATTGGTAGAAAAGGCGTAGATTGGGCTAAACATTACTTCATCGATCGGCCTGTAATTTACGTTATAGGAAACCATGAGTATTATAAAAAGGCATTTCCCAAACATATTGACGATCTCAAAGTAGCAGTAAAAGACACAAATATCCACATCTTGGAAAATGACAGCTTGATAATTAACGATATTAATTTTTTAGGCTGCACGTTATGGACAGATTTTAGCTTGTTTGGCGATCCTAAAATTGCTGGGTATGAGGCAACGCAAATAATGACTGACTACAGGAGAATTCGAGTCAGTCCCGAATATCGGAAGCTGCGATCTATTGATACAGCAATCATTCATAACAGGTCATTAAGGTGGTTGGGTGGAGAATTGCTAAACAATCAAAATCAAAAAATAGTCGTAATTACCCATCATGCGCCAAGTAAACGCTCTGTACCTTCAAGTGAGCAAGATAATATTCTCAGTGCTGCTTATGCTTCAAACCTTGACAAATTTGTTGAAGAATCTAGTGCTGCTTTGTGGATACACGGACATATTCACTGTCAACAAGATTACTTGGTGGGAAATACACGAATAATTTGTAATCCTAGAGGTTATCCAGACGAACGAAACGAAAATTTTATCCCCGACTTAGTAATTGAATTGTAAAAAATTCAGGTTTTCTGGCATCAGGCTAATGGCAAAGTAAACCAAAACAGCGTACCTTTACCCAACTCGCTTTTCACACCAATTTGCCCACCATGAGCTTGCACGATTTGGCGACAAATGTAAAGCCCTAAACCAGAGCCAGTACGATTTTTTGTGTCCTTTCCCCGCACGTACAAATCGAATAATTTGTCGCATTCAGTCTTGGGGATACCTACACCATTATCAGCAACAGTTACTCTTAGCATGGATGTTTTAGCATCTACTTCGGCATCCAATGTTAAAGTAATACCAGGTGAATTATATTTGAGAGCATTACCAATTAAATTTTCAAATACTCGCCACAATTGCTCTGGATCGACATGAATATAGGGTAACTCTGAAAGAATGCGATTGTTGAGTAAAAATCGTGATGAGGTTAACATTGGAGACCAGGTTTTGATGATACTGTTTGTCAAAACATAGAGCGAAATCGATTGCAAGTTTAACGGATAATTGCCAGTCTCTAATTTTTGCCTTTCCACCAGAGAATCAATTAATTGAAGCTGTCGATCGCAACTAGCCAGCATCATTTCTACAGTCTGTCTGTCGAGTACAACATTTTCGGCAGCGTTACTTAAATAACTTTGCAGTAACAACGAAATACCTGTCACCGGATTTCGCAAATCGTGGGAAACAGTATGAACAAAAACTTTTAAACGCCGTTCTGCTTGCTGTCGCTGTTTAATTTCTCGCTCTAACTGAATATTGTGTTGAGCAAGTTGTTTGTTTTTTGCAAATAGTTCTTGTTGATAACGACGTATCGCTAATTGCTGTTCTACTCTTGCTAACACCTCAATTGGTTCAAACGGTTTGGTAATATAGTCAGCGCCTCCCACCTCAAACCCTTTTACCTTGTCAAATACATCATCCGCAGCGCTTATAAAAATAATCGGTATTTCTTTGGTAATATCGGATGCTTTGAGTCGTTTGCACACTTCATAGCCATCCATATCTGGCATTCGGATATCGAGTAAAATTAGGTCAGGCACTTGCAGCGCGATCGCTTTCAAGGCCCTTTCCCCACTTACCACTTTTCGTACCCGATAACCACTCTCAACTAGCATCGATGACAGCAGCCGAATGTTATCGGGAATGTCGTCAACAATCAGAATATCAGGTGATACCAAGTTTTCAGTCATTTCGCACACCGCTAACTGCTCCGTTTTTAAATAGTTCCCGAAAATTGCCCAAAACTCTCTCCCCAGCCGCTTTTTGGTCTGACTTGACATCAGCAGTTGTCACTGGCTCAGTTGGGTCATTGGGTAACGGTAGCAATTGATACGCAGCACGAATGCGATTATCGAGTTCCGTATCGATATCGATCGATTGTTTGGTCTTAGGGTCAAGTGAGTGCCAATAAGCACGTTTTTCCAGTTGCGATCGAATGCTCGTGTCCCACAGTGCTTCCGACTCTTTGGCGCGTTTGAGGTCGCTAGGCTTCACAGGAACTTTCAGGGGGTAGGGAAATAGCGCTTCTGTACCAGAACCATAAGCAGGAGACGTAATTACGCACTTACCTTGGGGAAACCTTAGAATTTCGTCAACACTAATCAGCGGCTTCTTTTGCAATTGTTCGTTCCAGTTGACAGAACGGCTGGTCTGATGACCCATTGAGCTACCCGTAGAGCGATTTTTTACCAGTACTTCCACTTCTCCGTAACGTTTGGAATATTTTTCTGCTGTGTCGTAATCGCCTGGATTGAATAGCACATGAGTCGATAAAGCACTAGCGATCGCAGCCCCTTTTTTATCCCCATAGAGGTTGTACAATTGGTTCAAGCTCTGAATGCCGACAATGGGGACACTGCCAGCACTGCGATATTCGTTAGCCCATTGATCCATGCGATCGAATTTCAGTGAGGGGAATTCGTCCAAACAATACACGAAGGGGTCTTTTCGCACTTTAGACAAATTACTGACAACACACAAGTGAATGGCAGCAGCTAAAAGCGGCCCAACTACAGCACGTCTTTGGTCATCTAATTTGAAAATAATGCACTTTTTCCCTTCTAAAACGATAGGAATAGTGCTTTGACCGATAAAAGCTCGCAGTAAATCTTTTTGAATGAAAGCAGAATAAGTTGCTTCTGCTGTTGCTTTGATACCTGCTACTGTCTTTTCAGCATCTTTGGAACTTAAAAGTTGAGAGAAACTAGCAGCAATCCATCGATCCATTTTCAAAGGATGACCATCAGGACGATGAACGGCATGATGAATGCGTTTAACTAAATCTGGTAATTGAATGATTGCATACACAAAAGCTAAATCTGGATAGGCGCTACCTTTAGCTAGCTGTACCAATCCTTTCGCCATCAACTCTCCAGCTTTCTCAAAAAATTCGTTACCTTTGCTATCTCCTAAACTCGCATTACGCGCAATTACCGAACCAATTTCTGCTGCCATGACTGCATCTTGAGCATCTCTCATAAAATCCAGGGGGTTAATAACACCCGAATAAGTTTCCCCCGGTGCAAACACTTGCACGTCATAGCCGTAACGAACAGCTAAGGGAGCGTGTAATTTCATTTGCTCACCTTTTTTATCGTAGATAATAACTGGAAATCCTTGCTGAAATGCGCTTTCAACTAAACGGTCAATAACGCTAAAAGTTTTACCACTACCCGGTGCGCCAATTACCAAAATACCGCGTTCGGCGTGAGGGAACCAAACAGTAGGAGAAGCACTTAGTAAGGTTTGCAAGTAAGAGCTTAAACCCTTTAATTTACCAGGTAGCCAATAACTTGGACTACCACTCCACAAAGTTACAGGCTGTCGTTTTTTTTGTTTAATTTGTTTGAGAGATAGACCTGTGGCTGTCATCTTTTCTGCTACACCACACAAGCGCCCAGATGTTACTTTACCTTTGCCCGTCCCCACCAGTTTGGAAAAAATGATTAATCCCAAAAACATTCCTAACATTCCCAGCCCTTCTGGGTTCATAAACTGACCTATTAATCCACTAAAATCAATACCAATTAGCGGGCGTTTAGTTGGTTGGCTTGTTGTTTGCAGCAGAATCGGTTGGGTATTATGAAGAATGAATTGATGATTTTGCATAGTTACCTCATTAAATTCAGATTTTGGTTATTTCTATTAAATTTGCATTAAAAAAATTAAAACATTTGTTAAATTTGAAATCCGTTGATATTTCCAGTTCTACACTATTTAACACCCTTCTGTAACGGCTATCGCCTTTAATCACAGGCAATATTGCTGAGGATTTTTCAAAATGGTTAAAGCTAATAATGCTAAATCACCAAATCAAAACGGTTCTAAACAAAAGCAAACAACTCAATTTGAAGTAGACCCAGAATTACTGACTCCTCAATACAATCAAACTAGACGACCTTCTTTACCCTACGGCATCATTATTAATGACAACCCGGCTGGCATTTTAATTCCAACCGACCAACTCGTAAAAGCTGAGTGGAAAATAATGCCGACAGAAGAAGAGTTGATGACAGTTGATTTAACTGAAGCGGTCACCGGATTATTTTTGAGTAATGCGCGGATGTTAGTGTTAGCTTTTGTGCCAGAGTACATTCGCTTCAAAGATATAGAAGAAAATGGTGAATTGGCTGGAACATTGGTTGGAGTGTATGACGAATATCGTCAAATTCTGGATAAAAAGACGCAGGAAGTGTGTTCAGAACACGCTCTCATCTTTCTCAATACTAAGAACCAACCGCTGCATAAAATTCCGATTGTGGTGCGATTTAAAAATGTAGCACTTTGGAGTTTTAAGAGCGCTCGTGAAGAGTTTTATCGTCACTTAGAAAAGGTATTTGCCGATTACTTTGAAGTAGATTATAGTGGCAAGAATGACAAGTGGCGTTCTTTAGGTGTTTTGAACATTAAGTTTCAAGCTGTCAAAGAAGGAGAAGGAAAGAACAAGTCATTTTGCTGTAAAACGGCTAACATTACTAAGCCAACTCTAGAGAATCTGCCTAAACTATACTTGGGAACTCCTGAACATAAGAAAACATTTTGGGGGTTGCATCAGGATATTGCTGGCTTTATTGAGGCTGGGGAATCACAATTACCTGCCTTAGCTAAGAGTGGAGAACCGGAGGAAGTTGAGGTATTATCTACTGTGGATAACCGTGTGGGTAAAAATAAATCGAAACCTCCTCGTCGAATTAAACAAGTTGAAGAGTCTGATGCTGAGCTAGATGAATTGGATGATTTTGAAACGATTGAAGTTGATGCAGAGGTTGATTTAGAAGAGTAGGTAGTGGGGAGTGGTGAGTAGGGAGTGGTAAACAGATTTCATCCTTTATTCTTTTCTTTTTACCTTTCCCCTACTTCGTACTCCCTACTCCCCATTTCCTTTTTTCAACCAATTGATAAGTCAAGCGATCGTAACAAAATTTAAGTTGAGTTTGACTGTTACTGGATGGTTGAGTAACTACCAAACAAGGCATTCCGTTGTAAGTTGATTCAGCTTCAGCTTGGAATAAAGGGATTTTTGGTGGTAGGTTGGGATTGAGATAAGCTGTGAATACCTCTTTTAGCATCTGGCTTTTATCAAAAGGAATTAAGTATCCAACATAAAGACAGCCGATTTGACCGCAGAGGTTAGGTTGACGAAAGTCATAGATGTTTAATACACCTTCTCTACCATTTACCTGCCACACCTTCATTTTGTCGATCGCTGTTTGAGGATCTGCTAAACTGCTGTGAGATTGTACGATTTGAACTAAAGTTTCTTTTGGTGTAAGTTCAGCAGCATTCTGCCAAGAAGATAAAGTAGTTTTGGCTGAACTGCTAGAACTGCAAGCGGTAGTTCCTAACAGCAGTGTGATGGCACTAAAAAGTATCAAACCGATCCTAAACCAATAAGCGCTGCGGTTTAACCAAGCTGGCGGATTTCTAGATGGGGAAGAAACTGTCGAAAAATCGTTTGCACTTTTTGCATTTTTTAGCATCTTTTTTTACTCCTAATAAAGGAAAGTAGATGTACCAATTGTGACGGCGATGGTTAAACAAACCAGCAACCAAAACCTAAGCATCTTGCGGGGATACAGAAACTGCGTGAAGTATCCAATTAAGCCTAGAAGTAAGCTAATAAGTGATGCCGTCTTTAAGCGAGTGGCACTCAACGCAATACCAGAACTAAGAGAATTGGTATGGTGAGAATTAGACAAGCAATTGCCTTTGGTGTTGTAGTTATAAAGCTGCCGTACCTTCTCTCCATAAGATTTGAGCGAGTAACCACCGTAAATATCTGAGTAGTTAGCATCTATTTTGCTGCCTTCTC
Organism: Leptolyngbyaceae cyanobacterium; assembly: GCA_036703985.1. GTDB lineage: Bacteria > Cyanobacteriota > Cyanobacteriia > Cyanobacteriales > Aerosakkonemataceae > DATNQN01. The sequence continues at coordinate 33,938 of DATNQN010000087.1, read as the reverse complement.
CCCCAAAGTGCTTCTGCGCTACTCGTTCGATAAGGCGATCGCCTTCAAATAATTGTCCGGTGGTAGGATCGACTTGGGAACGAGTGCGATCGATACTTTCGGCTAGTGTGTTTTGCAAAAGCCGATCTTGCACCGCCGGGGGAAAGTAGCGGAATAGTTCTTGTGATGTGGGTTTTTTACCGCTGTTGACTTGCTTGAGGAATTCAGCACCTCCAGCAACAGAAGCGATCGCTTGCTGCACGTCTTCACGGTAACTCATCAATTGATAGCGACCTAAAGCCATACCGCAATTAGTTCCCCGATCTGCACAAACATAAGCGCCAATGGCTTGATAGTCGCCGCTATCTGCACTTTCAAGGTTAGCGATCGCTTCTACTAAACTGGCAGTATCCACATCACCGATGTAAGTACTCTCCCGCACGCATCCAGGCTGGCTTTTTACTGGCTCAGTTGGATTTGAGTTAGAGTTAGAGTTAGAGGGTATAGGCTGCTTGGGTTTTGAGGATTTAGCGGCATCAGTGGAACGGGACACGCGACTTTCGGAACCGCCTTCTAGCAAACCCACAAATATCGGCGAATTTACGTTGTAAGTCAGCAAAGGAATTGGGCCAATAATGTAAGGTGATTTGCCGCAGGGAAGGCTTAAGCGAAAGTACAGCGCCGTATTGACTGTATCGTTAGTTTCATCTGGTTCCATTACCACTACTTTGAAAGCTTTGCCAAAGGGATGGCGACCCGTGGGTTCCCAACCTGCCAAACAACCAGAACCGCCTCGAACTTCCTGATATTTTCCACTAATCCACTGTTTGCCTTCCAGTGGGCTAGACCTGCGACGACCGGAGTTTTCTAAATCATCAAGTTCAATGTAAGCGCAGTTTTTGGTACAAGTAACTGCAAATCCTTCAACATCAGAACCGGAAATAGTGTTTTGGCGCTTGCTTTCAGATGCACCGTACACCATGTCAATTCGCATCACGCCGCCACCTACTTCTGCTACTGGTACTGGGAATTGAGAAAGCGGTAGCGTCGAGAGGTTGGGAATATCAGCTACTCGTTCGGTTTCCCAACCAGAAAACTGTTCTAAATTTACGCTAGTCAGGTTGGGTATTTGTGAAATCGAAAATGCAGATAAATCAATTTGGTTAAGTTGAGCTTCTCCTAACTTTGGTACTCGTTCTATTACTTGATTAATTGGTAGGTTATTTAAGCTCGGATTATCTAGAGATATTTGAGAGGTTAAAGTAGCCAACGGTGGCACTTCACTCAATCGAAATTGGCCTAGATTGGGAACAATTTCGACCAGATGGCTGAGGGTTTGCTTTCCTACTAGCGGAAATGCTGACAAAGCTACATTTTGCCAATCTGTGCTATTAGGTACGAGTTGTTTAATTGCTGCCAAGGAAAGGATTTCTGGTTTAAGGTTGTTAATATCTGCTAGCTGTAAAATTTGCTCTATTGACTCGCCTGTTTGCCAACTTCTATTACCAACGCTTCCTGTATTTGGAACTGCTGGAAAGTCGCTAAAGCTAATCTGATTCCAGTCGGGTAATAATACTTTAGCTTGTTCTGATTCCCAAATTCGAGTAGGTAAGGGATTGGCATAAGCCATTGATGAAAAGCTTAACCAAATAAACACAGAAATAGCGAATGGTAATATGAAATTACATCGCTTTAAAATACTTTTGACATCAATGCAGTAATTGAATTGATTGGAACGGTTCATTGGGTTCACCGTTATCTTTCTAAGGCTTTGACAAATAAAGAAAGGAGTGGCGAGTAAGTAGTAGAGAATGAGTAAAAAGCTCTACTACCTATTTCTTACTGCCTGTTAATAAAAGCTAATCAAGCTCTAGTTCTAACTGGGGATTGGAATGAGTAGGTGAATCTGTCCAAGCACTGTCAGCTAGGTTAGATGAGTCGTAAACGTTTTCTTGATAGCCGTCATCAAAATTACCCCCACGCGCTTTCTCTGGTGAGGCATAACCTAATGTATCTTCATCGGCATAATATCCAGAGTTTTGATAGCCTAAATTTGGCTCGAAAGAAGTATTGTTCATGGTTTAGATTAAGTCAGCTAAGTAAACAACTTCAAACTAAATCATGCTGAACATCTACTACTTCACCAGAACTGGTAATTCTTAACCATTATAGTTACCCCCTCCACTTGGAGGGGAGAGCTTTAATATTAGTTAGTTTATAGAATTAATATACCAACTGTTTAATGGTTCTTAATTTGAGTAACATACTTGCTGATTAAATAAGGTAAAATGCACCAGCAAAGCCGATCGCACTCTCAAAGTAATCACCTTTGATACAAAGCACGAGTAAAATCTAGAACTTCTCGTTTACGTTCTTCAGATAAATTTCCGATCGCAGCTACAATTTGTTCTGATACTGATAACCAACTCTTAGTTTTAGCCTTCCAAACCACTATAAATTGATCGGATTGCAGCGGACAAAGAACCTCAGTTTCTCCTTCTTCGTTAGTAAACTCTACCTCATATTTACCATCAGCATAGCAATCTACAATTGCTCCTCGCGCTCCCGCCTCTAGATTATAATCAGGCAAATTAATTAGTAATTCAATTACATCAAATAATTGTGGCTCAATCATCTTATCCTCCGCACGAAAAGGGTTACTAATCTAGCTGCATCACTACCTGGCTCTACTATCCAACCTGTACGTACAATTTCTTGCTGTCCTTCAATGCCAGTAATCTCCAAATCTACTCGATAACGTTGTCCATGTTCATCAGCTTGTCCTAAAATTGCTTCAGCATCAAGCGCTTGTGCTGAAATTTGTTCTAGCAGAGGCTGATAATTATCTCTGGTAAAACCTAAATGAAGCTGAAACATTACCGCTTTGTCGCCGCCTATTGGGTTGTCAGGATTAAGCGCGTATTCGGTCAATTTACGGGGATCAATGACAAGGCGACTAACGATATCTCCTAGCTTCATTCTGGTTTACCTTAAATTGTAACTAAAGGTCATAGACTTGCCCCGAGCAGAGACAAAGTAGTAGCAGAAGCCATCTGATTTCCCAGAACTGCATCATATCGCTGGGGATTAGTGGGCGTTAGTGATGGCTTATTGATAAGATACCATCCATCTCCTTCGCATTTCCAGCCCGATCGATCGCATAACCAAAATCGATCGCCGATAGCAAATACGTCTCCGATTCGGGTAGAGCGAGATAGGGTAATAACCTCTACCTTGGGATTGTTAACCCGGAATTATTATTGAGGTTCTGAGTAGCATAGAATGCTTCCATTAAAGCTTTTACTTGCCGTCTGGATTTGCAACGTACAATTGCTACTTTAGTAAGTAATAAATAATCGATTTCTGTGAAAATAAGCTGATGGTAGTGATATACTTCGACTTTTATGTTTTTCCCTCCTAATTGAACTTTATAACAAATCAGCTATTTTATTTTTAGCTAACGTTCGGTGCAGATCGTAGTTAGCAGGTAAGGTCAATCTTATTGAGATTACTGAATAAATTAAATTTATTATAATTATTTAAACGCTCACTTAATACCAAATAAAATGAGTAAAAATATTGCCCTACCATATAAAATTATTTACTGGTAGGGCAATATTTTTACTCATTTAACGGTTAACTCTGCTGCCTTCAAAACTGCTTCAATGTTGTAATCAGTTGGTAACATAATAACTTGGTAACTGTAATTGCCCAACGATTGAGTATCAGGATGATTGTCCAATAAGTTTTGAACAGCGTCGCAAAATATATCTTGTCCGTAGGTTTCTAAAATAGAACCTAGTTTGGCAATACAGTCTTGCATCTGTTTATTTGTGGGTTTGAATTGTCTCATCTTGGTTTAACCTGTTAATTGATAATTGTTTGTTAGCAAGCGTAACTTTAGTCATTAGTTAATTTTCCCGGTACACCCGTATTTCAGCTAAAGAAGTAATGACTAAGTTACCAGTTTTTAATTCAAAATTCAAAATTAAGAATAAAGTTAACTTTGAATGAATAATTATGAATTTTGAATTGATTTGCCTCTCTTCACTTACCGCGATCGCGGTAGCTAAAAAAAGCTAGTATTTACCACTGTTATGAAACTTACTGCCAAATCAATTCTTCAACGTTATTCGTCTCCCAGTACCAGTAAAGATAGCCCTGGCTCTTTTTATTCTTGGTCGGAAACCCAAGTAATGATGAAACACAACCAGTCGGCTAAGCTTCTTCAAAATAAACCTCATGCCATTACAATTAAAAGCATTAGCTCTTATAATTACCCTTATCAACTAATCAATAGTGCTGCTGCATTAGAAACAGCACTTAAAGCATTTTTACAAGCAAAAATTATCGGTATTGATTGTGAAACTGTAGGGGGAACTGACCCGCATCAAGCAAAAATTCGTCTAGTTCAACTGGCTATTCCGAACCATCCAGTTGTCATCGTTGATTTAGCTGCAATTAACAGTGAAGATTTGTCACCATTACGCCAACTTTTAAGGGGAAATGCCCTCAAAGTAGGACACAATCTCAAATTTGAGTGGATGATGCTAACACAAGCTGGCTTACAACCAAGCCGCCATTTTTTTGACACCTACCTTGCTTATCGAGTGCTAACAGCCGGACTTAAGCGTAGTTTATCCCTAGAAGCGATCGCTGACCAATTACTAGATGTTAAGTTAGACAAAAGCTTACAAACAAGTGATTGGTCAGGTGAATTAACAGCCGCTCAACTACAATATGCAGCTATAGATGCTGCAATTGTATTGCCTTTACGAATTTACCTGAAACGTAAACTAAAACGAGCTTTGTTGTGGGAGACAGCTTTACTGGAATTTGCTTGTTTACCAGCAGTTGCACAAATAGAACTGAATGGAATGTTGTTAGATAAAGCACAATGGCAATTATTAAAATCACAGCTAGAACAACAGCGAACGGAGCTTGCTAAAGAGCTTTTGTCATTACAAGCTCCATCTCCGAATAAACAAATTTCTTTACTTCCTGAATTTAGCAACTCTATCAATCTTCGCTCTCCCAAACAAGTTCTAGCTGCTTTGCAAGCCCAAGGAGTTTCGGTTACTTCTACTAACACTCAAACACTGATTCCTTTAGCAAATGAATATCCAGTTATTCAAGCATTACTGGATTATCGTAGTTTATCAACGCGAATTAGCACGTTTGCTGAAGGTTTACCGCAGCATATTCATCCCGTTACCGGACGCATTCATCCGAATTGGTTTCAAATTGGAGCTAAATCAGGTCGGTTTAGTTGTCGAGAACCAAATTTGCAGAATATTCCTAGAGATAAAGCAACTCGACAATGTTTTAAAGCCGCAACGGGCTATGTTTTACTAAAAGCAGATTACAGTCAAATTGAATTGCGAATCATGGCAAAAGTGAGTGGCGATCGCCTTCTGATTGCTGCTTATTCAAAGGGTGAAGATTTGCACAAGTTAACTGCTTCTTTAGTATTGGGTAAGCCGTTATCTGATATTAATCCAGAAGATCGACAGCTTGGAAAAATCATCAACTTTGGCTTGATTTACGGTATGGGAGCCAAGAAATTTAAGAACCTGGCTCAAACTGAACATGGTAGAACTCTGAGTTTGAAAGAAGCTTCACAGTTCCGAAAACGCTTTTTTGAAAGCTATGCTGGGATTGCTGAGTTTCACAAGAATGTACGGCAGAATTGGTTAAAAGGAATGCGAGAAAGCCGTACTTTAGGAGGGAGAAGAAGGCTTTGGTCTAAAGATTCTAAGCCATTGCTTAACGAGATGTTGAATAACCCGATTCAAGGGCTGAGTGCTGATATTACTAAGCTAGCATTAGCCAAACTATTTGCACCCTTGAATCGAACAGGAGCCAGGTTGATTTGCGTAATTCACGATGAAATCTTACTAGAATGTCCGATTGCAGAAGTAGAAACAGTCAAAGCTTTGCTGAAACGCTCTATGGTGTGGGCTGGAAACAAGTTTTTAACGCCTATCCCTTGTGAAGTTGAAATTCAAATGATTGACAGTTGGGGAGGTTAGTTTTTTATGGAATCTGTGAACTACAGATTACTAGAGAAAGTGTGCTGGGGAGGCATTCGTTGATAGTTAATTCGCCTCATCGCTCGTACAGAGACATCTAGTAGCAGAGAAACTAAAGCTGCACTAGCTTTCTAAGTACCTTATCCGATTTGTTAATCCAAAATTCGGGTATTCTAGGAAGAACAGTTTGTTCAAAGTTTCCTATGAGCGCTGCCCAACCAATTCCCCTCATCTATAGCGGTCAAGCCGGAAACTACTTCGGCACGGAATATGAAGAGTTATCCGCAGACGTGCATCCTAGCATTCATCAGGTTGGACAACTGCTTGTAAACCAAGGTTTAACCTATCTAGGGAAATTAACCTGTTCTCAATTCTCTCAGGTAGAAGTTTATGCGTATGCCACACCTAACCAACGTATAGCCGTCTCAGTGATGGCGCAAGAATCCAGTTTAAGTGGGATTGATTGTGTTTCTAAGTTCGCGGACGGTAGCTTTCTGACAACCACCACAGTACAAGTCATCAATAATGCCTATGACGAACAGAAACTCTTTCGCATTTCCTTGTCGGGATTGAATGCTGTAGAGCTTTTGGAACAGCATTTGACTTTTGTTCGAGACTTTGAGCAGCGGTGCGGAGCAGCACAAGCTGTTTTTGCTAACCTACTGGCGATCGCCCAAATGGTCGATGAATACACCATCCGTCAACAGTCTAACGTGGGGCATGGCTGGTTGCAGTTCGCGAGTGGATTTGCACGAGCAAGCGTCGATCGAATGATGGGCAGTGAGGGTGAGGAGATTGAAGATAGTAGCGATGATATAGATGAAGAATATGATGCCTATTCCGTTGAATACGATGAAGGAAAGGTATCGCCATTAATTCGAGCCATTCTTCAGGATGATTTAGCTCAAGTTGAAAGGTTGCTAGAAACGGGTGCAGAGCTAAATCCTGATGGATGGCAGAAGGAAGTTCCCCTTGTAGCAGCCGTTTATCGGGGCAATCCGGCGATAATCCAAACCTTGATTGCCGCAGGAGCAAACCTGAATCAACTCGATATGTCAATTGATGCACGTCCCATTGGCATGGCAATCCAGCAAAATCGACCCGATTTGGTCAGGCTATTGCTAGACGCTGGGGCTTCTCCAGAAGGAGGCGCACTTGGGGAAACTGGATTAGCAATTGCCATTACGAAGAATAACTTGCCTATTTTGCAAATGCTGCTGGAAGGAGGCGCAAACCCGAATGCGGGGATGGAAGACGGCTACCGAGCGATTATGCTGGCGGCATTACACGGTCACTTAGAAATGGTGCAACTCTTAGTCGCTTACGGTGCTGATGTCAGTGCTTGGAGCCAAGGCGAGACAGCGATTATGAGCGCAGCTCGGAATGCTCATCAAGCTGTGTATGACTACCTTTATCCGCTTGTGGATGCGGAGCCTCGCCGCTATGCTGACAAGCATGGGCAAAAAGAAATAGCCAAAGGAATTAAACGCAAAGCCCGCCAAGCTAATAAATTGGCGGAAAAACTGGGGGATGCTGCCCTATTTGGCAAATTAACTCAAGTTCAGCAACTGCTGGCAGAAGGTGCAGATCCCAATGCGATTACTGAATGCGGTAAAAGTCCGCTGATGATGGCAGCAATGTACGGACATAAAGACGTTATAGCAGCCCTGCTGGATGCTGGAGCCGATCCCAATCTTGGCAGCGACGAAGAGTTTGAAGAGGGTACGACTGCTTTAATGTACATTGCCAGCAGTTTCTTTGCCTCAAATCGGGCTGAGGTTATCGAGTTGCTTGTTGCTCGTGGGGCGGATGTGAATGCCCGGAATGACAAGGGACAAACCGCACTGATAATTGCAGGGGAGAATGCTGATGCGGTGAAGGTATTGATTGACGCGGGTGCCGATCTCAACCTGCGGGACAACGAGGGCAATACTGCCATGATGTTGGGAACTTGGGCGATACAGAAATTGCTGCGTGATGCTGGCGCTTCTTCTGAGGGCCTCAACGATGTTGCTCTAGTAAAGGCGGCTCGCGAAGGAGACTTGACGAGGTTAGAAGGACTTTTGCAGGCGGGAGCAAACGTGAATTATGGTGACGGTAGTGCTTTGGTTGCTGCTGCTAGTCAAGGAAATTTAGCTATTGTCAATCACCTGATCCAAGCCGGAGCCGATGTGAATTTGGGCTGGAAAACTGGGTTCACCCCAATCGCCGAGGCAGCCTATCAAGGGTATCTGGATATTGTAGAGCGATTGCTCAATGCTGGGGCAGACCCATTTCAGCGCACCCATGATGATGAGTTTTACGATGCCCTAGACTACGCTCGACAAGGACAAGCAGAAGGACATCATCCAGGTAAAGGCCATGCAGCGATCGTTGAACTGCTGAGTCGTCAACCGCGTTAGGGTCACGTTTCACCGTTGCTTAAGTCGAGTCTGAAGCCGAAGCGATCGATCGCGCTAACAAATTTCAAGCTTTCACCAATGTCCGATTTTCTTCAAGCTAAGCTAACCGCGATCGCGGTCAACGGGTGGCATAACTTTTCAAGGTATAACCCGTGGAAAAAGTAGTTGAAATCCCGATAATTGATACGAAAGCTCGCATCGAAGTTCGACAACACTTTCAAAAACAGCCCTACCAAATTAAAACCAGGAAAGATTTAATTCCTCACTACAATCGGAATTTAACACATGGCTGGATGATGCCAATTCTGGCGCAAGTAGACCGTTGTCTTTGGGGAAGGTGGGATTACTGGGGGAGATGTCAATTAATTCCGGCGCACGCATGGAATCGGTGGAAAATGGAACCGATGCTAGCTCTTTTAGAAAATAGAAAACCCGAACCATTGCCGGAGTTTGTCATTCAAGAGACACTACCAAAAGAGGCTATTCCTCAAATTGATTGGGAGTATTCGAGCGTAGCAGAAAATATGCTGAACAATACTCTTAATTGTATTCCTAAACATGGGGAATGGCAAACTTGGAGCGCATGGGAATATTTAGAGTATTTTCTAGATTGGGTTTTGTTTGCTTTCGGTCATCCTGCCTATAAAACTTTACCAAAAGAACCAGCAGGTTGTGAAGGAGCATCGATGCGTCTCTACCAGGTGTTCGATTTGTCTGCTCTTTTACTATATCCCGAAGATTATTTAGGTAGAATACTACCCGATATTTGTGGAAAAAAGGCACAGAGAAATGCAGGATTTTATCCAACACCGCTAGTAGTCGGTAGCTTCATGTCTCAAGTAATTAGCGCTGGCAAAACAGACCGGACTTCTAGCTTTAATGAACCTGCTTGCGGTACGGGTACTTTGATGTTGGCACAATCTAATTATTGTTTGTGTGGTATCGGTCAAGATATCGATCCGATATTGTTGAAGTGCGCTTTGTTTCAGTTCTTTCTGTACGCGCCTTGGTTGGCAATTCCAATTTGGTGGTTGGGTCAAACTGACCTGTGGCTTGGTAATACTTTATTAGCCGAAAAGCCTAAATCGATGAATGCGGTTTATTGGTATGAAGAATGGTTTGAAAATGTTGAGAATGCAGAGCAAGAGGAAAAGAGCGAACAGGTAAAGAGCGAAAGTGTTGAGATAGTTGAACAACCAATACAACCGGAAACAGTGATTCAAGAAATAGTGCAGGGAAAACGCAAACCGAAGAAGGATACAACTTCAGCTAAACAAATGACTTTGTTTAATTTGGATGATTTTACTTGAATGCTTCCGTAACAAATTTCAAGTAAATCGGAGCAAGTCAAACGTAAGTAATACCAGTGGTAGGGTAGTTACAAATCTATCCTACCAAACAAGTAAAATAGCAAGGTAATTAAGTTAGAGGTATGAGAGTGTTGAGAAAAAAGATTAATCCATTACTGCTGTGGAGCATCACATTTATTGCTCTGACGCTAAATTATTCCCCAAACATTTCTTTAGTGGCGACAGCAGAGCAAAATCAAGCTCCAATAATACGTCCTTCAAATATTCTTGATGATGTAAGTAATAAAGTCAAAAACCAGCCTAACATCTCTCCCAGAGAATTAGCTGCATACGCCAATAAATTACTAGCGGAAAAAGGATTCGACTACGAGTTTGACGTTTGTGAGATTATTGGTATTGAACGACTAAGAAGAGTTGCGATACCTTCCACAATTACCTACTCGTATGCGATGACGCAGTTAGTAGGTGGAAAGATCACCCTCAGATTCACCAGCCGCAATCCTGGGGCTGGAGCCTGCGGTGAATGTTTCTCGCAAATACCCATCCTTCAAGTGACGCAACAAGAAATGGTTGTAATGTCAGAAGGTAAACGCTATCGACTCAAGCGACCAGCAGACTTTAGTTTAGATGAAGCGGCGTTGGTAGATGAAACGATGAAGAAGGTTTTGCGGACATGGCAGTTGCCATATCAAACAGTACCAGAAGGTATCTCTGCTGATGGTACGAAACTTTATTTGGCAATTTATGAGGAGCAACTTGATGCTCTAGTTTTAGAATTAGCAGAAGATGAGAAAGCCCAATTTAAGGCTCGGAGTGATGTTAACTTGCAAGGAGAAGGTGAAAGGATAGAGAACCATCCTAAAGAGCCTGGAAATGATTATCTTATGTTTATGCGGTTTAATGTTAGAGGTAAGAAATATATTATCAAATATAGTGCGCCATGCACTTAGTAAATGTGTATTTACCATTCTTTCAAGAAACTCGCAGGGGAGAAAGAGCTTTTTCATCAATAATGAGCAATCGTACCCATGAAATGGCCTAAAGTGAAAGGAAAGCAATGAACTAACCTTAATTATTCGATTCTGGGTGGACGGTACTCGAATAACTCTTGCTCGGTCACGGCGAATTTAGAAACATCTTCACCCGATGCAGGTTTAGCAAATGAAGCTTGGTTACGAATGGCTTGAATATCTTCAGAACTTCTTTGAGATGACAATACAAACTGAGTTCTTTGATAGCGTAAGTCAGCTAGTTCAATTTTACCGGGTCTCCCTTCACAATACGCTCGTTCGGCACAGCGTTTTACAGCATTCCCAATCTCTGCTGGAGTAGCACCAGCATAATCAGATAGTAGCGAATACCATTGGCGATCGCTCCAAGGATTTGGTTGACCTGACCCAAATTGTTGAGGAAAATATTTAGCTAGGTGCAAGTTAAATATTTCGTACCTTGCTCCATTATGTGGTAAATCTACAAACCAAATACCACCGTCATCAAACCTGCGAATCAATTCAGGAGGTAGCATTCCCAATCGGTTAACGGTAGCTAGCATCAGCACATCTGAGGTATGTTCTTGCATCCAAGTAAGCAATTTCTGCGATAGTCGTCTAGCTACACCGCCGTCTGCGTTTGAATCCCACCCAGCGAATCCTTTATCGAAATCATCTGCAAATAGTACGCACCCGCCTAAATGTTCTGCTGTTTCTAGAATTTTAGCTAAAGCGCGATCGGGATTGGTACTACCTAAAACGTTGCCCCAACTCATCGCTAGTAGTGCATAGCCTAATTTTTTAGCAGTCAGCTTTGCACTTAAACTTTTACCAGTACCGGGCGGTCCCCACAACAGCATTCCTTTAGGGGGCTTAAGATTGTATTTTTTAGCCTCTGGTTCTAATAGCTTGACAACATCGTTTAAGTACGTATCGAGTAAGTCTAAACCGCCTGCAAAAGGAATGTCAGGTTTGGCAATGAATTCTAATCCTTGGTTTTTCAGTTGAGATATTTTATGCTCTAATACTAATTGGGCAATCTCTTCAACTGAAGAAGTTAGAGTTAGCGACCGCTCTAGTACCAAGCTAATTTCAGCAATAGGTAATCCCTGACAAGCTCGTATCAATTGGTTTTTGGTTGCCAGTTGCTCGTTATGATATTCTAAATTGTTAGTGCGATCACAAAACTTATTCACTAAATCTGCTACTTCAAAGCTATTAGGTAAGGAACATTTTAAGATAGGGATTAGTGGCTGTAACTTATTAGGTAATTGGATGTAATCGCTCAAAAGTACCCAATATTGTTTAACTTTGCGCCACTCGGATTGAAAGAAGGCATTGGCTAATTGAGAAACTCTATATAGTGGCAAACAAGGGCTAGATGATTCTAAGATATCTTCTAGCAAAAATATGCCTGGTCGATCGGATTCTAACAAAAATTGCAATACATCATCTTCCACTTTTAAGTTAACTGGTTCTAAAATGCAGTGACCGTCGATATATTTTATAACTTGAATTGTTGAGTAAGCTGAATTCCAATAATAAGCGTTCAGACTTTGATGACAAGCAAATTGTGCAAATGTTGATAGCATTTGTTGTCGGTCAGCACTATAATATTCTAGCCCCACAATTGGTGTACCTTGTGCTATTAGTTTAGGCCAGTCGTTGATAGTTTTCATGGCAAGTTGAACGGATTATTTTGGTTACTAACAGTTTGATAGACAAAGTTAGGAGAAATCTTCCTACGATTGAGCGAAAGCTTACCCCTCTAACTGGACGGTAGTAATTATGCCTAGCGGCATTCAGAAATGAAGTTAAGTTGAGTGTCGATATGGCAACAACCAAAAAACAAACAGCCGCCTCTTCTAGAACTACATCGAATGCGGCTAACGGTAAATCGAATGGTAGTGCTGCACCTTCTAGCAGTAAATCAAAGCCAGTTGAAGCGGCTAAGAAACCAAAACCTCAGCTTTCTCCAGAACAGCAGGCTGAAGAATTGGTGAAGATTATTCGCAATGCCATTCACAAGAAATATGGCGTGACAATTCAACGCCGCGACAGTCGCGTTTCTACCAAAGTCGGTCATGCTGCACGAGAAAAATTGGGTTTGGATGTACAAGCTCAAATTAACAAGCGTAATGGCAATGGCAATGGTAAGAAGTTTGATTGGCAAGACTGGAATAATACGGTATTTCCCAAACTACTCGGTCGTCCTGATGCTCTCAAATACGATACAGAAGTGGTAGCTATGACAATGAGTAAGCTGTACGATAGCGTTTCTGAAAATACAGAAATGGCAATTGCTGACTTGGTTGAATTTAACGTCCAGTCACTCAAGCGTCGTAATGAGATGGCTAAGGAATCTGAAGAAGATGATGAGGAATTTGATGAAGACGATGATGATGACGAAATTGATGATGCTCTCGATGAATTAGATGACGAGGAGGATGACGAGGACGAAGATGAAGATGAAGACGATGAAGAAGATTTTGAAGTAGATGAAGATGAAGAGTTTGAGGAAGATGACGAATAAACTCTAATTGTTCGACTGCTAAATTCAAAATAGCCCTGTTTATTGCAATCAGGGTTATTTTTTAATTTCCCCAAAAAGTGTTAAATCCTTTCCAATCCACTTATCTTATGTAACGATGCTTTTCGTCTATACCCTCACAATCGTTACATAAGATATTAGGTTATGCTTTATATAAAATCTGTCTTATGTAACGCTAAAACTACTATATGCGTTACATAAGATTTGATGGCAATTCTTTCCCAATATAAAAACTGACTCTTGTGAAACACCGCTCACCCGGTAACATTCAGCAGCTAGGAGGTGAGTAGGCTGCAAATCTAGAAAGCTCAGGTCAAAAAGAATGAAACTTTTTAAGTTTGGAAATGAATATTTTGCCCAAGATATCAAAGGAAAAACGGCATTAGTTAGAATTCCTGGAATAAATGGAGAACCCAAAAACTTAGACACTTTTATGAAGAATTATGAATCTTGCTCTAAATGTATTAAATTGTATGAACCAAATGAAGCTTTTAGCAATTGGGATGAATTCTCAGAATTAGAAAGCGTCAAATTAATGGTTTGCGATAAAGGCAAAGACTCGGATACAAAAGAAAAAATCAAAGATTTTCTAAGAAGTTTAAGAAGTTAATTGAGTAAGTTTGCTGCACGGGCTGGCTCAGAGTAAGCGTTACAGCAGCCGCTAAATCCCCCAGAACTAAAACAGTTAGCCACAGAAATTAGAAAAAGCACTATGACAACACAAGATTTTCATCAACTGTGCATTCTGGAGAAACCAGAAGCTTCTGAGCTAATAAGCTGGTGCCGCGATCGCCAACTTTTCAGCCTATTCAAAGGCAGCATAATTGGGGCAGTTTGAGACGTATTTAGCATAGTAATAAGCTAGTCCAGACTTTAGCATTTCTTCCTGAAAACTAATATCACCTAAGCCATTCCGCACAAACACCTCCGCGACGGTGCGGCCATAGCGATCGCTCTCCACACTCATAACCAAAACTTTCCCATTTTTGCCAGATAAGTCAGTGCGATCGCTTCCCCTGACACCTGTGACCTGTGCCCACACATGATAATCCCCAGGTTGGCGTTGTATAGCTTCTCCTGACCCGACTTTAACCCAATATCCTGGCTAGCTTTAGTCATGAAGCCGCTGCCATTGTAGGTGTAAAAGCTGAGAGCCAGTGCTGCGGAGGCGATCGCAATTACCCATAATTCCCCAGTCCCACCACTTTTAAGTCTGCGGTTTGGGCCTAGTAGTCAATTAACTTTAATCAAATTGACCTGAGTCAAATTTTTGGCAATCGAGCCAAAGTTATAAAAAACCAGCCTCTATCGATGCCTTGCTTGGTGAAGCAATTACCGATAAACCGGATCTGAAAAATAGATTCGACTGTCGTCGCTTCAGTTGTGAAGTTAGTTAAACTAGGAGTGCCAATCATGGCTAAAGTCAAAACTCAAACACCAATGCAAAAGCAATTCGCAGACAGCTATGAAGAACAACGTAAAGAAATGTTTCTTCATGTCGCACGCGAATTAACAGGTCGTGCCAAGCAACGGCAATTACCAAAAGGTAAAGCATTGGATTGGGAGAAGTTTAACGAGTATTTCAATAACTTCTATGCCGAGCATACGGCTGATGAAATGCTTGATGAACTTCTGAGCAACTGCTATTGGCTTGCATCCGAACAAGCCATAATCGAATTGCACTTCCGTTACGTGCAAGATGCAGTAAAAGCATCCAAACGTAATGCCAAAGATGAAGACGATGATAATAATGACGACTTCATCAAATAAAGCTCAAATCTATTAATTAAAAAGCCGCTTTAAGCGGTTTTTCTTTGACTCATCACCCACCCCGTCGATAGCCAACTCTAAGCCGCTATCGCTGCTAGTAATAAAAACACCAATCATTCTAAGTGATGAATTTGATGCCAAGTGTGCTCTTACAATTCTATGTGCTGGAATGCTACGTTCCTGCAATCCTACGCTAGCGCGATTGCGATCGATTTCAATACCCTCGATTCCATCTTTCAAACTACATTGTCTAAAGCGAATTCATGGTTTACTAATTAAAGAGGCGACTATTGTCGCTTTTTTGATGAAGAAAACTTGGTAAAAACCATGCAAAATGTTAACTTCATCGGCTACGAATGCTCAGTCAAAGTTAGTCGCTACGATTGTGGCATATCTCCCTGCCTACGTTTAGTAAATACCGAAGGAATGCCTATAGCAACAGCCACAGTCAATGTGTCTGAACTTCAATTACCGCCTAATTTTGTTATTATCAAAAATTATGCGGAAAATGAAGGTATTTTGCCAGCACTGGTAGCTGCTCAAATTGTACATCCAACTGGGCAAACAGTGCCAGTCGGTCACTGCATTGGCTATATTTGTCAACTAGCTCCTGAAGTATTAGCACAACTGCCATCTGTTGAAGTTAGTAATATTAAGCTTTAAAACCTTTTGGCAGAAAGATAAAAACTCCGCACGACTGCGGAGTTTTTTATGCAAATCTACACTAAAAATGATGATTTGGCTAGCGCCGCACTTAATGAGTAGCTTTTATCTGCTTAAACAATAAGTGGATGACATCGATAATGTTTACCAATAAAGCTGATTAGAAATCGATTGTTATTAGGAAATATACCAAATTATGAGTTTTAATGACAAAGCGATCGAATTAACAACATTTGAAACAAATTATTTGCTGTTATCAATTGGTTTTATCATTCGCCCAGTGGAACCACAATTACAAGGTAAATCGAAAGAATCTCCTCTTGATGGTCAATGGTTAGCCAAACCATTTATGATTGACAACATTCCGTTACTGCTGCCTAGTATTGCGGATCTTCCAATCGAATTTGGCTGGGATATTCCCTCTGTATAATACGACTTCATATCAAGCTGCTGTTCAGGTTTACCTACTCCAAAAGTGGCCCGATATGAAAACTGATTCTTGGGTTTGGGTAATTCAAACCATACCTGCTTAATTTTTAATTAGCGATCGTACTTAAGAGTTTGAAACTAGGAAATACCAATTCAGTTGCTTTTCTGCCAATACCTCTAAAGGGTCAATTTCAAGGTTTTAAGTTAAGGACAGATTTAATTGAAAGCGGCGATCGCCGCTACCCTAAAAAAGTTTGAGTGAACGCAAATGTATCAAGAATTGCAAAATTTACTGACTTTCGCAATCGAAGCAGTAGTCATTATCGGCTATGGTGGTATCTTCGCTCACTACATTTTAACTAGCGCTTTTGCTAAACAGCTAGCGTCGCCACCATCTGAAACCATACCAAATGTATCTACTAATGAAACAGGGGAACAAACGAAAAAAGAAACAAAAGATACAACAAACAAAACAGACAGAAGCACCACAAATACCACTATCTGCACAGTAGATACAAGTAGTACAAATACCAATTGTACTACTCTTGAAGTGCTAGAATTAGGTCAAATTGAGAAACTTACACTTCGCCAATGTCGTGCAGTTATTCGCTCACTTAATACTAAGCTGCCGAAAAGCGATCGCATTCGGCTTAAAATTAACGGTAAGGATGCACCAACATCTTGGTTACGATCGCAAATTAGGAAACATTTAGAAGATAAGCAAGACCAAATTGCACCAATAATTGACCAAATTTTGCAAGCTAGCTAAAACGGCGAGTGCCAGAATCTGAGTGTAATTATTGCCTATTCCAGCATGATTAACATCCGAAGATACAATTCCAAACTACTCAACAAACCAGGTGTTTTGTACTGTGGTCGAGGTCATAGTATTGAAGACCTCGGCCTCGGTAATCCCTTCAGCCATAAGCCAGGAACAGCAAGATTTCGAGTTAAAACATTAGCAGAATCTATTGACTGTTACCAAGCTTGGCTGCATAAATTGCTAAAAACGTACCAGAAACAACAAACTCACAAATTAGAAAATTGGGAAAGAGCTTATTTGAGGCTAGTTATTAAGCTAGCTAAAGACATTGAGGATGGTGTGGTAACTGACTTGATGTGTTTTTGTATTGACTTAAAAAATTATCAACCAGATAGCTCAAAACCATACAATTGTCATACTCAAATCTTGTATGAAATAGCGCTGGAAATTCAATAAACAGATAGCAATCAGTCAACAAGACTCTCAGTTTCACACCGAGAGTTTTTCTTTTTTTAACCCCTAGCGGGTTAGTAGCCGTAAAGAAGCTGTGGCTAAAAGGTAAAGGCAGCCTCATTAAGACGATGGCTTTTTGAGGGTTCGATTCCCTCCAGCTTCACTTATTTTGATGGTAAAGTTACTGAAAATACCTGCATGATAGCTATATTTAATTACTGCTAAACTGTCTTTCTTTTGGAGAACGAGTCCACAAAGTACAAAATCCTCCCTTGGAAGCTTTTCCTTCAACTGTTAAAGTAACTCCCAAACGGCTAACTTCAGTTTCGCACAGCTTTTTACCATTCTTTTCGCTCAACAGTGCTTGATTCCAACTCATAAACTGACGAGCGTATTTCCCTTCATTACTCATAGCCCAGCGAATAGTATCGGCATTCTTTTGAGCAAATTGACCCTCATTGCTTAATCCCCATTCTAATGCTGTTGCTTCTTTCAATGTTAACTGTCGGAGTCCAGTTGGATCGAGTTCTGGTGATGGAGTAAAACGGGGAATTGCTAATCCTACAAACGCGCCAATTGCAACTGCACCAAACACCACGCCACTGCCAAAAATTACCGACCAAATATCGTGAGCTACTTTTTCTAATGCAGCTTGTCGCACTAAGGTTTTTACTGAATTAGAGATATTGCGGCTTTGTACTTTAATTGCTGCTTTACTCTGACGTTCTAGAACTTCTCGACTTGACTGCGCCCAATTATCAACAAACTGTTGTACTTGCTCTATTTCTTGGCTGATAATTGCTTGAGAATCTTTTAAGTCTGAGCGCCATTTATATTGCCAGTCTTTAAAAAAGTTGTCAATCTCATCTGGTTTCTGTTCTAACAGTAGTTCTAGCTGACCTGTAGCCAGTAAAATGATTAAAAGGGGGTCATTTTTATCTAGACCGTATCGGTAAGCTGTGTTGATGACATTAGCACGGAATTCGGGGTCTTTCCCTTTCAGCACTTGGCTGATTAATGATTCGGTATTTCGCTCGTATTTTGGTGGGGCAGATAGAGGCGATTCATGCTGCGATCGCTTTGTTTTCAATTCATCGTCAATAGCTTCCCAAAACTCTTGTTTGTGAGCAAACTTATTATTTGCTTCTGGTATTGTATCTTCAGTTTCAGCTAGTTCAGCGCTACCTAATTCTTCACCAAATTCGTCTGGTTGTAAAATGTCATCATATTGCATCGTATTAACTCCCAAATAAGGCTATAATAAGTACACCGCAGATTGAAGAACAATCTGGGTGTTTTGGTAACCAACTGCATTGATAAACATCAATCAACAGCTTTATCTGATTGTTTGGCTAAAGGTAGAGCTGCATTTGTGTTAGACTGAGCCAAGCGATTTGGTGCATCATTAAACAATCCGATATTTTCGATTAGACTGTAGGATTCTTCGAGAAAAGTGTGCAAGCGTTGTTGGCTAATCAAATAAAAGTCTGGATGGTTCATCGCTTGAGAGAAAGACAATCGCTTCGTTTCGATAAACTTCTTTTCCTTAGCACTGAGTTTGGGAAAGTCTATAACGGGGATTTGGTGTTTGCTAATCAGTTCTAAGATATCGCTGTGACCTTGCATGTGCGACCAATCTTTGCAAACACCAAAGTTACGTACTAAAACGTGCTTTAGTTGACCTTCAAAACAATTGAAGGAGTCCATAAACATTTTGATACTGTCAGGTGTACCACTACATAAGAACCACTTGCAGATATCAACTCCTGACTTTTCTAGAAAGTCGGGGGAAACTAAGCCAGCTTCATCAATCCATTTGTTGATAATGCCATAAGCACGAGCGGGTAAATTGACGATGACTGGAGTTTCTAAGGCAGTTTCAAAAATGATATCGATGTCAAAGAAGTTTTCTTCATCTTCGACTAAGGCAACTACTTGCGCTTCATGTTCGGGATAGCGTTGCTGCACGTCAGCATTTTTGAAATCTCCATCAATGAGGGTGTAGAGGAGGTCGTACTTTTGATTGTATTCGACTAGCACGCAAGTAAACATCGATTTGCCGATTCCCCCTTTCTCCCCATCTACTAAATGAATTCTGTTTGGCATATATCTCCTGGTTCTAACTAAATGTGGGGCCGAGCATTGCTGGGTCGAAATTTGCTAAGTTAAATTCATCTGTATGCGTTACAAAGTCATCTGACTCAACTGCTGGCTCTTCTAACTTACTGACTGGCTCTCTTTGAGTAGGGAAAGGAAAAACTGGCTGACTTGCACTCTCAGTTTGATACTTCAAGCCTAAAAAGTAAGGGGCACATTCAGGATGATGAGCACAGCCTCTTGCAATTAATAGCGACCCTAACTGTTGTCGATTTAACTCCAAGCTTGCACAAAGATAATCTACATGATTGAGTAAGGCATCAATACAATCCCAGCCCAGTTGATGAATTTGTTCGGAAGAAGCCGTACCCGTTTTTTGATAAGCTAAAGCTTTCCAAAATGCCTTAAACGCCTTAAATGCAGCTTCTTTAGAGTCGTAAACAGGATGATTGAGTAGGTAATTCAATAAAATTCCTTCATCAGAATCAGCATACGGCTGACACCGGAGTTGATACCAAACCCGCTGTTTTTCTTCACTCATGACTGATTTTTCCATTCAAACAGGACTCACTGTTTTCTTTTTTCTTTCCGCCTCCCCGGTAAGGTCCTGATAATAGGGAAACGGCATCCAATTCACCTGTATCTTTCGCACTGACCGCCGCTACAGGAGGGGTTTCTATATCAGTTGTCTTAGTACTCGATTCAGCAGCAAGTTCCGAAGAAGATTCAGTCGGTTCGTTAGAAGGCTCAGCACTTTCCTCTGTTGATTCGACCTCAGTTGCTTGAATAGACTTATGACGCAATCCCTCAAACTGAGATTTGAAATAAATAAACAAACCGTAAGCATCTGCTAAACGATGTCCTAATCCATTTGGGTCTAATTCTGGTGGCACTACAATACCTGCGTGCCAAGATTGAGCGTAACGGGAATAGTGAGAACGTAACTCAGGTTTGAGGTATTCGGCTGTACCGCCGCAAAAGACAATTTCATCGGTATCGGGGGGTAGCACTTCATCAAGCCAATGCGTTAACATCCTTGCATAGTCAGAACGAGATTGCTTCACGGCGGCAATCAATTCGTCTACTTCTCTTTCCCTAGCAGCTTCTTCTCGATTGCGTGCGATACGGTAGAAGTAAGGACGGTTGTATCGATCGCCTGAAATAGCGATCGCTTCTGCTAACCGAGCCAGATCGTAGTTAGAGGTGCGTTCTTGTACGAGTTCGACCATTCGCACCATGCCTAAGTCGGAGGTTTTGCCTTTACCGACAGCACCTCTGGCTGCCACGACTAGAGAGGCATTGCGAAATCCCACCATTGCAAAGGCTGTTACTCTGGTTTTGAAAGCGGCTCCGAGTTTGCTATTGTGAACGATGGAAATGCCGCCTCCCTCTTGCAGAGCTTGGGTTTTGTCGAGTTTGACTGAAAATCTGCCAGTGGGTGTTTCAAAGGAAGCTGCGGCTCGACTTAATAGCTCGAAGAATTGCTTGGAGTCGTTAAATTCGCCAGGGGGTAGGAAGACTGCGATCGCTATACTGAAGTGATGGCCTAAATCTAATTTTCGCGATATTACCCATAATGCAGCTAAGGCTTTGTATAAGGCGCTGCTGTATTTGAGGCCATTTAAGCCGATATGTGCATTGAATTGAGATGCAGCTAAGTAACCGACTGCTCGACAATCGTTGTTAATGGCAACCCAAGCAATGTTTTCGGGAGAGGTGGAAGTCAAGTTGGGCAAGGTGTAGGCATTGGCTGTATCTCGGCTAACTGGCCCTACTTGGGATTCCATGATGAAGGAATTGGTTTGGCTCTTGTGCGACCCAAGGTAAAAGACTCTGGTGGATAAGCCGCCGAAATCCATTACTGCCACAGCATCGGGTACGGCAACTTTTTTTGGTCTGGCCATAAGGTGGGATCTATTTACTGCTGCCTTGATGCTAGGAGCAGCAGATAAAGATAGACTTCACCCCTGTTGGTATTTTTAGTTGGTTTAACTAGACCCCTCTAATTGGAGGAGTACTTTTTGCTGATACTTTGATGTACGCAGGCTACTCATTTTGAGAGCAACTAGCTCCTAATTTTGCGAACCATTTCAAGATTCATGGTTACAAATAAATGTGTTGGGCTGCCATCTGTGTATAATAAGTAACTAAACAATTTTAGATAAAAAATTATGGATCTAGGCGAACTCTATCCAGAAACTTTGAAATATCAGCCGTTTCGGGATGAAGATCTTCGAGTAGTAGAAGAGGAATCAGACTATGTAAATCGTATGCACAGCACATCTCTCTCAAATTGGCCAGAAGAGCTGTTAAAGGAATGGCTCTACCGCCATGCCGATCACATAGAGAAGTATGCCTTTCTTGAATTTGAGAAATTTCAATTTACTCAGGAGGTTTGGCTGCTAAATCAAATTCCTGGCAGAGAAGCGTTTGACGATGAGCAATTCTGTGATAACTTTCGCAATGTAAGGGAACGTGCAGAAAACCCACATGATTGGTTGGCTCAATATATGCTACGAGAGGGCACTTGGAATACACCTGTAATTCTGCTGAACAGTCCATTGGGTCAGTATCAGTTCCCCTCTGGCAAGCTATTGAAGCATCCATACCATTTATTGGAAGGCCATAGGCGACTGTCGTTTTTGAATGGTCTAATCGGCTTAGATAAGGCTGCTCCAGAACATAAGGTATGGCTTGTGAGAATACAAACTTAAGCCCTCGCTTGGTAGAGTTTCTAAAACTCGCTCCAGCATTTGGACATCTAAACTTTTCTGCTTTCCTTCGCAGAAAATAATTTACTGGCAGGATGAGAAACTGTGTACTCGCTATTTGGGTAAGGTGGAATCATGACACTCAATAGTCAATCAAATATTATTCATAATCGTTTTCCTATTGCCAAAAAACGTACTTCTATTGCACATTTTTTTGTCTGATCAGCATTTAGTTTTCCAACTTTACAAGCTACAAAATCATCCCGTTCAGGAGTATACTCTCTGTCAATTAAATTAGTAATATGAAAAAATAGTTTTTCTTTTGTATCAAGCCTAATTAAAAACCCATAGCCTCGTGCAGCAACCCAGTTATCGATTTGTCCAATATGTTCTGAACTACTAGCAGAAATAGCTTCTAAAATTCGATGTCCTTTGCGGCGTATACCATAATCTCCATCCCCTGCAAGAGCACAGGCTTTCCGTAATGGCCACATAAAGCGACGCTTGTTTAACTCTTCTATGGCTCTTGTTCGTAAATATGTAGGCCAGCTTTTCTTCGTCCAATCAAACAGTTTCTTATCTTCAAAAAGAGAATATATATTGACTAAATTCCATGCTTGTCGTTGTACTGCCTTAATTGAAGAAAAAAGAAGTTGTTCAACAAGTTCCTCGGAACATAAATTACGGTAGGAAGCAACGGATTTTAATGCTGCGACGTTAACTTGTGCTGATGGGTCAGCAAGTGCTTTTTGTAAGACTACAATGGCAATATCAGAAGGTAGACTAGGTAACATTTCGGCTACGGCCAATCGAACCCCATGAGGCGAGGATGAGGAGATAGCTTTCTCAAGCATCTCCAACTTATGATAGCCAAGGGGAATGAGAGCTTTAATAAAAGCTGCTTTTGCTCCCGAAGTAATTTTGGGGTCATCAAATTCAACTAGGTCAAAAATCTTGAGAGCTAAATTGGAATTGCTAGATAATATTCTATTAATTATTAGAGACTGTATTACTGGATGAGAGGCACAAAGCGCTCGTAGAGCTACATCTTCTAGTTCATCTTGATTTAGTAATGAAACTACCTTCATAATCCTAGCGGCAGGCAGTGATTCTTCTGGAAGAGGATCTGTAGAAAATAAACCTTTAATGAGATCTCCACGATGATGTTTCTCGGTGCGACGCAGTAGTAGTATTTGCACTCCTATTAACCTTACTAAGAAGTCTACGTCGCTAACAACCAGTTCATAAATTTCATTATCAAATTCAATAATATTGATAGTTTCAATTCGGCTGATAGCGGCTCTACGTACTTCGGTATCTATATCTTTAACGGCTATTTTTAGTACAGATATCGCCCGTTCAGAGTTAAAAGCATTAATAGCAACAGCCAAAGGAATAGATCTAGACTCTCTAGGCGTATTACATTGTTGCTCCAGATAATTTAGTGCCTCTGCTGACTCCAAGTACCCCAAAGCATTAGCTATATGATGTGCTAGGTTCGATTTTCGTGACTCTGCTAGCTTAATTAGAAGTGGCGTAACTTCTACAAGTTGGTGTGCGCTAGTAAACTGGATAGCTACTAATTGTTGTGCAAATTCTCCTGATTCTAAAGCTTGCCTAACCTCCTCAGTAATACCGTTAGGAGCATATTGCACTAAAGCATTGCTAGCCATTGTTAGTGCCTCTTCTGGAAGTTTGGGAAGTACCCTAAACAGAGCCTGAGTTGCTTCTATCTCATCAAGCGCTGCTATTACTTGTACAGCTATACATATTTCAGCAACAGAGTTTGCCATTAAAAGGGAATTAGCTGCATCAAACAATTCTCGAAATAATTCTTTAGAACGTTGAGAACGGGCTGAATAGCATCGGGCTGCCAACTTCAAGTCATACTGTGAAATAAATCGAGTAAGCGTGTCCGCAGAACTGAGTAAACCTGATAATATTTCAATACTACTGGGAGTTGCAGACAGGACATTAGCTTCTAAATTTTGGTCATAATTTCTTTCCCAAGCGTTTTTCAAGCCTAACGCAGTAAAATAATCGAGTGCTGTTTCATGGAAAAATGCAACAAAGCCATCCCTTCGTCTCTCTAAAATCCCGCTTTCGATTAGCCTTGTTAGCAAAAAGGTAGGTGATACCTCACGAGCAAATCTTTGAGTTATATTTTCAAATATATGCAGTATTTTCCCTTCAGATAGTATTGTTCCTGACTCATCACGAATTGTTTTTGCTAACTCAACCAAAGCCATACTTTTTATGAGTCTAGGTACCTGGTCTCCTTTGCGTTCTTCACGCTCAAATATCTGATTAAACAGTACGCTCATCATTTCTCCCATACTTCGAGGGATACGTATCTCTTGAGGAAGTTCGCACAGAAGCCTACTCATTAAAGGCGTTTTAAATAAAGCCAGCAGTCTTTGGTCATTTTTAAGGTTAGAGAATAACTGATTGCCTTGCTCCTCTGTTTTAGCGTTTAAGCGCAAAATCTGAGAAACACCATAAGGAGTTAAAGATTTTAATTCATATACAGGCAGGGGAAGCTCATTATAATAAACTTCCTGTCGTGTAGAAATGACAACTCGACACTTAGGAAAAGTTATTAAAAATGCTTTTATATCTTGGATTACTTCCCGATAATATTTGGGAGCTATTTCATTCAATCCATCAATAAAAAGCCAGTACTGTCCATTAACTAAACCTATTTGAATTTCGTCAGGCTGAACAATCTCTTGTAAAAACGTGGATAGGTTTGTTGATAACTTGTTTCCATACCCAATTACATCGGCTGGTAAGTAAATAGGTATCTGATCTGGAGGAGCTTGCAAAGAAAGAATTTCCCTAGCTAGTAGTGCTGTAACGTGCCTAAAAGTACGCGACTTACCAGCCCCTCCCTCTCCTGTTAATACCATTTTGCTTACTTGTTTTATAAGTACAGACACTTCATCTGGGCTTGTAGGTAAAGGATCTGTAGAGAAAGACTCTGCTTGCATTAGTGAAATGGGTTGAGTATCTATAGAGCTAGGTTGCCATTTTAAGTCAGCTTGCAAACATACATATCGGTCGTAATCTGGCTCTAAAGACTGAGCTACAAACTCTAGATAAGATCGGTAAGGCGATGTAGCCAGTTCAAGTATGGTCCGATTGGGTGGATGATGTATGGCTAAAATTAAAAGGGCAAGAGTTGTATTGAACAGTGCTGAGATTTGCTCTAAAGAGTAACTAGGAGTTTCGTGAGAAAATTCATTCCGAAGCAAATATACTCTGTAGGCTACTGCTGCAAGACAGTTTTGTTGTGACCAATAAACGGAACAATGTTTCTTATTAGAAAAGTTTTCATCCCAGGCCATTTTAGGAAGAATTTTGCCATGTTCTAAAAGAAATCTCAGGTTCTGTCTTTCTAGCTGATTTAGTAGATTTGTATCTACTGCATACCGAAGGCAACCGATCGCTTTTAAAAAAGGTTCTATAGTCTGGATGAGAGTGCCGAGGTTTACAATACGTCGCCCAATATCTCCAAAAGGCAGGTTCTGGTGATATTCAACAGCTAGAGCTATTTGGTTGGCAAGTTGTTGGTTATTTGGTAGTTCAAGAAATCGTTCAAAAAGACGACAAATTGTGGGTAAGTCTGGAAGTGTTGTACCCAATGACGAATTGTAAGGGTGGGATACGCAGGACAGGTGTATGGTTATGTAGCTACTTATAGACACAGTTCTCTACCAAGGCATTGGATTAGGGACGCAAATGCGTGATTTTATTGTAATTTCTTATTGGTGAGATTACTGCTCTTTTGTCACTCTGATGACAAAAAATAGATTGGTAAATCTTGGAGTCAAGATATAGTATACATTTTAGCTTCTATTTTCTAAAAAGATTCTGTCTTTTCTGCAAGAAAAGACAGAATCTTTTGCTGCCAAGAGTTTCTTAATGTCCTCTGATGAGAGTGACAAAAAAGCGTTACTCCCTTCCCGCCAGAAGATTTTGTATTTGGGGGCGGACAACTTATGCGATCCCGCTGGTGGTCAGCCCAGTAGAGAGAACTAAGCAATAATACTCATACAGATGTAGTCTTGAGACCATTTCATGGGCGCGATCATCTAAAGGGTGATCGAAGAAACTCGCTCTCCCCTGATCGCTTTTCAAAAAGTTTGAAAAAGATCTTAAACGTACCTGACTGATAAAAAACCCCAAAAATAACAAATCTTAGGTCAAATCGATTTGTGGTTGTATGGGGAGTAATGGGGAGTAGTGTGGCTAGATGTGGTTTGATGTGGCAATCTCTTCATCACTAACTAGCAATTAAATACCTTTTTTCCACACTCCACCACATTTAACCACATCACACCACAAAAATTGACAGTTAAAAGAAATGACTGAGAATGACGCTTCATTGGTAGTAGCAAGCAATGGTATTGTCCGTACAAATTGACTTTTTAGTGCTTAGAGAATAATCAATACTCTCCCTCCTTGTGCGGAAACCCAACCGCAACGGAGAGAGAAAAGCAGTTTAAGCTTTTTATTAGATTTAATTACGCTTTGTAGGTGCTAATACTACAAAATTAACAGAATATTAAGTAAAAATCTAGCGGGAAATGGAATGACACTTTGAAGCAGAGAATAACCTTACTTGCAGTATCTAGGGTGTCTATTACATAGAAACATCAGTGTGATTTAAGAGAATGCGATCGCTCGCCAAGCCACCTCATCTATAAAGTACAAATATTGTCCCGCTTAAAAACTTTAACGATGAATCCCCTCCACTTGGAGGGACTCGTTAGAAGGGGTGAATTTCAGCTTGTAAGAGGTTTTCAGAAAATATGATTTTTCTTTAACATGGGGTAACTTTTAGATAGTAGATAGTACCTTATGAAACTGAAAAACAATTGCCATACTAAATATAAAGAAATATTGTCAAAAAGGTTTGAATTGAGATTAACTGACGTGGAGTACGAACAAATCGAAACTTTAGCCCAAGAAGTTAATCTAAGCATGAGCGAATTTGTCCGTCGTACTGTAGCGAGACGAGCAATGCCCCGTCCCCTAGCAGCATTCGACCTCAAAGCCTACCAAGTTTTATGTCAAATTAATATCGAACTACGCCAAGCTGGTAACAACCTCAATCAAATTGCCAAAGCTTGTAACACTTCCGTCATGCTAGGAGAGCCAGTAGCAGTGAATCGCTCGCTATTACAAAACATTCAACAACTACTCAAAGAAAATCAAACTTTAATTCAAACTATTGCAGCCCAAATCGCTCAATCAACACAAATATAAATGATCGGTAAACAAATCAAAGGTAAAGGATTTCGAGGCTGTCTCGATTACGTACTTGGCAAAAAAGGCGCTTACATAATCGGTGGTAGTATGTGCGGACAAACTGCTGAAACACTTAGTATCGAATTTGCCATTACCAGACAACTTAAACCACATCTCAAAATAGCAGTATTCCATGCCACTTTGTCAGTAGACGCCAAAGAAAAACTCGATTCAGATGCAGAAAACGATCGACGTTGGTGTAGTGTAGCAGACGACTACATGAAAGCAATAGGATTTGATAATAACCAATATGTTGTAGCCAAACACACCGACACCGAACACGACCACATCCATATTGTAGGCAGTCGCATTCGCTTTGATGGGACAGTAGTAGATGATAGCTGGGACTATTACAAAAGCCAAGAAGTAATTCGAGCGCTAGAAGCTAAGTACAGTTTAGAAACTATAGCACCCAGTTGGGAATCAGAAAAACGAGCGCAGACAACAGCAGAATATCGGAAAAATCGCAACAGCGGACAAAAGAGCGTGCGCGTGCAATTGCAATCCTTAATAGATGAGTGCGTTGCCTCCCCATCGACGATGCCAGAATTGATAGAACGATTGCAGTCTGAAGGTGTAGAAGTACAAATTAGAATGACAAGAACTGGCTGCATTAAAGGCATTTCTTACCAACTAAATGACATAGCTTTTAATGGCACTCAATTGGGTAAAGCATATACTTTTCACGGATTGCAGAAATATCGAGGTATTAGCTATGACTCAGAAGATAACGAGCTTCTGAAAATGCTAACGCAACAACAAGAAGTAATAGCTGATTCGCACGAACTTCTGACGGGCAAATCTTTACCCGAAACAAACAGGGACACAGATGCCACTACAGTAGATTTGATTACGTCAGATACATTTAATAATGATGATAATAGTAACTTATCAAACTTTAACCAGACAGTGCGATCGCTTTCTCTACAGCCTAAGCCAAATCTTTATAAACCTACTGAACAACCCATCGAAGCTAAAGTTGAACAGAGCAGTCAAACAGATACGATAATTGCGATTGCTTTAGATGCTTTAATTGCTGTCGAATCAAATCGTCAAACACTCGGTCAATACCAAATTCTATGGAATCAATCTCAACTAACGCTCTCAATTAGCTCCATTGATAGGGATGAAATTCTTAAAGCTGCTTTTGCTGCCGATGGAACCTATCAGTTAAACGCTTGCCAAATTACCGAACTAGATATAGAGAACTTCCAAGCTTTTGGGAAGCAACAGCAACAACGACAAATTCAGTTAGAACTAGATTAAATAGTATCCCCTCCAACTAGAGGGGTTAATTTTAACTAAATATAATTACCTGCTTTTGGCGAAGTTTATTAAAAACATAAAGAATACGATGCTTCTAGAAAGCTCTAAAAATATCCAAATTTGAGGAATTCAACAATGGAAATAGCCAAGCATCACATCTTTCAACCAGGAAACGACCCCATCTTTGTTGAATTGATAGAAGTGCCAACGGATACTAACTCGTGTATTTACTGCACTTCCGTTGAATCAACAGCAGCAGTAGTGGGAGCCAAAGTGAACGCTGTTTTAAAATTTGCTACATCTGAAAAAATTGAATATTTTGTAAGGCAGCTAGACGAAGAAATATTACCCGAAAAGCTCTTGGTAGAAGGAAACGTTGCACCTGTAACACCAATTAGTTTGAATTTAGCATTTGCTTTTTGGATGTCTCTGGCACTTAAAGGCGATCCGACAGCACAAAAGTTAGTAGCCTCTGTGTTGAAATTTACCTGGCAAGGAATAATTGACCGAAGTTTGAATAAACGATCGTCTGAATTATCTCAACCACAAAGAATAACCAACAATCACGCCAAAGAAAAAGCTACTGTACCCTAAAGCTATTTCGATGGTAACAAAGGAGTGAGGAAAATAATTCTTCACTCCTTTATTTTTAATGAAGCTAACGCTTCGCTATTAGAAAACACGAAGCGGTGCTAACACTACAGCACTATTCGTTTGATTCGACTCAACCTAACCAATCCCGATATGAACAACCTTTCAGTCAAATCTAACTTACAAAAAATGCTTGATATAACCACTATCGATGCTAAAAAACTAGCGCAATTAGGACTGAATACGATTGCCGATTTGCTCTACTATTTTCCTAGAGAGCATTTATCAATATTACGCACTCGCATTAGCGAAGCTCACACGGGAGAATACGTTACTATCGCTGGTAAAATAGTCAACCACGTCATCTTTAACAGCCGTAAAAAACCAGAATTAACCTTGCAAAAATGGATTATTCGAGATAAGACAGGCCGAATTACCTGCACCCAATTCTACAATCATAGCTATTACCGCTCGCAACAATGGCGAACCGAACAATACAAACTTTACAATCCAGGTGCGATCGTATTAGTAACTGGCAAAGTCAAACAAGATAGTTATGGACTAACCATCAATAACCCTACTATCAAAGTAGTGAGTTTGGCAGATGCTAAAGCTAGCACCAATTCAATCACACCCATCTATCGGTTAACCAAAGGCGTCACAAATGAGTTAATTCGGCATTGTACAGAAGCGGCGATCGCACAAGCTGAAGTATTGCTAGATCCGCTTCCCATTAAACTGCGTTCTCGTTTTGAACTGATAGATCTGGCACAAGCGATCGCACACATCCATTTTCCCCCAAATAGCGATCGCTTGGAAAAAGCTCGGCGGAGATTGGCATTTGATGAATTCTTTTATCTACAACTAGGACTGTTGCAGCGCCGATACTCCTTACAACAACAGCCAGGGTATCCGCTGATAGCCACTCGAAAACTGCTCAACCAGTTCTACCAAAGGCTACCGTTTACCCTCACCCAAGCACAGCAGCGGGTAATTGATGAAATTCTATCCGATTTGGAGCAGTCTACTCCAATGAATCGGCTAGTCCAGGGAGACGTGGGTGCTGGTAAAACAGTAGTCGCCGCAGTTGCGATGCTAGCGGCAATTGAGTCTGGCTACCAAGTGGCACTGATGGCACCGACGGAAGTGCTGGCACAGCAACACTTTCGTAAAATATCAGCATGGCTTGAACCGTTGGGAATCCCAGTTGCACTAATGACGGGTTCCACTTCAACTAGAGAACGTCGGTGCATTCTGCAAGAACTAGAATCGGGAAAACTTCCCTTGCTAGTTGGTACTCACGCTTTGATCCAAAATCCAGTCAAATTTAAGCACCTGGGGTTAGCGGTGATTGACGAACAACATCGATTTGGAGTCTCTCAGCGAATTAGATTATCCCAAAAAGGCATTACTCCCCATTTGCTAACGATGACGGCGACTCCCATTCCTCGCACTCTAGCATTAACTTTGCATGGAGATTTAGATATTAGTTTGCTCGACGAACTACCACCGGGGAGACAACCAATAGAAACTAAACTACTGACCGAGCGAACGCGAAATAAAGCTTACCGTTTAATCGATCGAGAAGTAGAGCAAGGTCGTCAGGCATACATTATTCTGCCATTGGTCGAAGCTTCAGAAAAGCTGGACTTGAAAGCTGCGATTGAGGAACACCAACACTTAAGTGAAAATATCTTTCCTCATATCGAGGTAGGATTATTGCACGGTCGTATGAGTTCAGGCGAAAAAGAAACTGCGATCGCTCGTTTTCGCAATCAGCAAACGAAGATTTTGGTTTCAACTACAGTGATTGAAGTAGGTGTTGATGTCCCGAATGCCACTGTTATGTTAATCGAACACGCCGAACGATTTGGCCTATCGCAATTACATCAACTGCGGGGTCGAGTTGGCAGAGGTAACTACAAATCTTATTGCCTGCTGGTGAGCGATTCAAAATCTGACGATGCTAAAACTCGGCTGAAGGTAATGGAGACTTCGCAAGATGGTTTTTTCCTTGCAGAGATGGATTTACGTTTGCGAGGCCCAGGTCAAGTGTTAGGAACTAAGCAAGCGGGATTACCTGAATTTGCTTTAGCTGATTTAGTGAAAGACCAAGCACTGCTGGAACAAGCGAGAAAAGCTGCACAGATGGTAATGAGGAAAGACCCTACCTTAAAGCGATGGCCTGAACTTTGGCAGGAACTGTCCCGCAGACAGCGGTTTGACAACCTAGATGCTCTGGCCACGCTCAACTAAGTCCAGCATCACCAATCAAAAATGTGCGCCATGGCGCACAATTCTACTGAGTTAAAAGTAATACTTTTAAGGTTGTAAGTAGAAAATCCTGGTTGTCAGACACCCACCTGCTGCCTCATCACTTGCTCGCGAATAGCATTTGCGGCCCGCACCAGAAAGCGCTGTTCGGAGTCATCCTTTTTTGTCGTCTCCGCTTCTGCTGTTAGCTCGCAACTCCAACAAGCGAGCTTCTTCATCTGGGTTTTGGAGAAATCCTCCTAAATTAGCTCCTAAATCAAAACCCGCTCCAATATCGCATCCAGCTTCTTCCTCAATGCGGACTGCTTCCCTGACCCAATCTTCATCCAGCATCAGTTGCATCAAATTAACTGCTGTCTCTTCAGTTGCCTTTTCCATTTCTGTCTTAGTTTAGGCTGCTTATACCTTGACCATCTTTAGTCCGGATCAGCTACAAACTTCTGCACCTTCGGAACTGTCTGGTTTTATGTTGAGCAACTGCTTGGCTCTATTCAATCGGTAGCGATACAGCGGTGAAGAGTGAATTTGTTCTTCAAGTTGGGCAATTAAACTATCTAAGACTAAAATCCCGGCATCGGCTCTATTGCAGATTTCCTTCATTTTGGCTGAAGTCTGCTTAACTGTTTCTAGATCGGGTAGCTTCGGTTCCTGAGTCATGGTATGTTAAAATTCCTTTTCTCTTCTTGAATCGTAGCTTGTGCTGCTTCTACGGTAGCTTGTGCTTGTTCTATAGAGCGATTCAGTAGTTCTAGCATAGCAGTATCAGCAAAGGGTTGAGATTCAGCAATGCGTAATAAAAGCGTATGAAACCTTGAATAATAAGTGTTTGCTCTATCTCTAACATTATCCAGGTCTTCCAAGGCAATCAAGCTAGTTTCCGTCTCCCCATATTGCTGCAAAATGGCAAATCCAGTGGCGGTTGCTTGATTAATTACTACTAACAGCTGCCGCTGCAATTCCAAAACAGTTGTCGTAATTTCCTCTGGTAACTGAGCCATTTCGGATTAGGTTTGTTTAAATTTGATATAGACTATTAATTATCTCTTAGTTTGGGTAGATAGCTTTGACGATATCTCTGTTTGGCCATCCGTTTAGCTTCTTTGGTTGTCCAAGGCTTAACGGAAAGTAAATCTGGTTGTGATTTTAGTAGTTCCAAATAAGAACGATCGCCCGTCACTTGTGCAATCACCATTGCAATAAATTTACAACAACTTAATGGTGCTTGCACTACCTGTCTTTCCGTAAATCGTACCACAATCCAACCCCACTCATTAAACAATTGATTGCGACGGCGATCGCTATCTTCATCCCAGCAGTGTGTCGGTTTTTTAGACAAGCCAGCATAAGGCTCATCCACTTCCACATCAATACTAATACCTGACATACTATGCACAATAGTAAAGTCTGCCGAATAAGACTTCTTTGACATCGGAATCTTGAACTGAACCCCTTGTACTGTGGTAGGGAAATAGCCTTGTAAGTATCGTAGAAATTCTTCTTCGCTCACACCTTGGCGTGCTTGAGAATGACCGATTGGGCTAACTCTATTTGACATTAAATCTGACAATAATTGGCAGCGCAACTTATAATCTATTGACGATTCTTGTGCTTTAATTTCAGGCTGATGTTCAGAAATTATCTGCTGTCTTTGATACGTTACCAACTTCATTTGGTATTCGGATATTTGCTGTCGATGCTGCGAAAGCAGCTTAGTACGATAACTTAATACATAGCTGTAAGCAGCTGCTATCAAACAAGAATAAGCGCTGACAAGTAACAACAATTCTATCCACGACCAACCCCAAGAAATAGCAATTAATGTAAGTGCGATCGCACCACCTAACCACAATAGCCAAATCAAACCAAACCATTGGACGGATGGTACTATCGGTAAGTTCGGTAACTGTGGTCTAATAACAGATGAAGAACTATTACAAACAACTGTTACCCGATCGTCTCTAGAGAAGTTTAAAGGATATTTACGGCAGAAACTTGTTACCATTTCTGGATAAAACACCATCGGATAATTCATTTTCTTTTTTTTGGTAGCGCTGTCGCGCTTTGTTGTAAAAACCAGTTGAAAGAAATGCCAAAACTAACTCGGAAAAAGCCTCGATACCGAAAGAGCGATCGAGCCATCAACGAATCACTTACGGTCAAACCAGTTCCTATTGAACCTGATGAGGAAACTGCAACAATCTTAGCTCAGATCTTGCACCTGTAAAAATGGATGTCAAAACCGAGACTACGTAAAAGAGGAATCAATCGTTGAAGCTCAAGTAAAAAAAGAGACACAAGTATTTGAGGAAACAAACATTCAAGAGCAGTTTGTGCAGCCTCGCCCC
>DATNQN010000086.1 GCA_036703985.1 Leptolyngbyaceae cyanobacterium | reverse complement strand
TGCCCCCTGCCCCCTGCCCCCTGCCTTCTATTTCAACCTTCTTGCGCTTCCATCAAAGCCTCAATATCCTTTGCTGCTTGCTCGAAATCATCTAGAATGCTATTCCGACTTTTTTCGGGAGATGGTACAGAAGCTTTTTGGTTATTAGCAGTAGCCTCTGAAGTCTGCTTTGCATCGGATGTAAACACATCCTGTAAGTCATTAAGGGACGCCATAAAAGCTTTTGCAGCCTCACGACGCAGATTTTGCTTGCGCTGATCCATGATTTCACTCCCAAATGGCGGCTGTATATAAAGTAGGCTACTACTGATAGTCAAATGATTTCCTATTCAATATGCCCAATAATTGAGTTGACGATCTCATCACCGATCGAAAAAGTTGTCTAAATCAACCTGTGGGGTTGAAAATTAATAAGGGCTTTAGCACCAGGAGAAGTTGAGTGAGTCAGGGATTTGATTACGACATCGCGATCGTAGGCGCTGGAGTGGGTGGACATGGTGCCGCCCTCCATGCGGTTAGCTGCGGCTTGAAAACAGCAATCATCGAAGCAGGCGTAATGGGGGGAACCTGCGTCAATCGCGGCTGTATTCCCTCAAAAGCCCTGCTAGCAGCTTCCGGGCGCGTGCGAGAATTACGGAATGCCCACCATTTGAAAGCATTGGGCATTCAAGTCGGCGGCGTAGAATTCGATCGCCAAGCAATTGCGAACCACGCCGACAGCATCGTTAGCAAACTGCGGGGCGATTTAACGAACAGCCTCAAACGCTTGAACGTAGATATCATCCAAGGTTGGGGCAAATTAGCCGGACAACAAAAAATCTCCATCACCACAGATGCAGGAGAAAAAATCATCACGGCTAAGGATATTATTTTGGCCCCTGGTTCGGTGCCTTGGGTACCACCCGGAATCACCATTGATGGCAAAACCGTATTTACCAGCGATGACGCCATCAAGCTGGAATCGTTGCCTTCTTGGGTGGCAATTATCGGTAGTGGCTATATCGGTTTGGAGTTTTCGGATGTTTACTCGGCATTGGGCAGCGAAATCACGATTATTGAAGCGCTACCGGAATTAATGCCCGGATTTGACCGGGATATTGCCAAAATAGCCGAAAGAATTCTGATTACTCCCCGGGATATCGAAACGAAAGTGGGAGTATTGGCAAGTAAGGTTACTCCCGGTTCTCCGGTGGTAATCGAATTGGCAGATGCCAAAACCAAAGAAGTGATAGATGTTCTGGAAGTCGATGCTTGTTTGGTAGCCACCGGTCGGATTCCCTATACTAAGAATTTAGGTTTGGAATCTGTCGGCGCTCAAACCGATAAACGGGGCTTTATTCCAGTTAATGATAATTTGGCTGTCCTTTCCGGTGGGGAAGTAGTGCCTCACTTGTGGGCAATTGGGGATGCCACCGGGAAAATGATGTTAGCTCATGCTGCTTCTGCCCAAGGTATTGCCACCGTAGAAAATATCTGCGGTCGATCGCGTACTGTCGATTATCGCAGCATCCCAGCCGCCGCTTTCACTCACCCGGAAATTAGTTTTGTGGGAATGACGGAAGCCGCAGCGAAGGAATTGGGACAAGCAGAAGGGTTTGAAGTGGCATCGGTGAGAAGCTACTTTAAGGGTAATTCCAAAGCGATCGCAGAAGGAGAAGCTGACGGTATCGCCAAAGTAATTTACCGAAAAGATACAGGGGAAATTCTCGGCGTTCACATCATCGGTTTGCACGCTTCTGATTTAATACATGAAGCATCAAATGCGATCGCAGCCAGACAATCAGTTCATCAACTAGCTTTCCTCGTACACGCTCACCCCACCTTATCCGAAGTACTCGACGAAGCCTACAAACGAGCAACAGAAGGAGCTAGGGGCTAGGGGCTAGGGGCTAGGGAAAGGATGAAGTCTGAAGTCTGAAAATTAATTGTATTTATCTCCCTTTCTCCCCTGCTCCCCCGCTCCCCTGCTCCCCTGCTCCCCTAGCCCCTAGCTCCTAAAATCTTCCATTTCCCTGCACGATATGTTTTAGAGTGGTGAGGCTTTCCATGCTAATCAAACCGCGACGATGACCTTTTTGATTGGACATTCCTAAAAAAATCGCATCGCCTCTAGAGGGATTGCGGGAAAATCGAGGACTAGAATTTATATAAGTAGTGGCGCTATTGACGCCCAAGGCAAACTGACGGCTTTCTTGATATGATTCCGTGACGATGC
This sequence comes from Leptolyngbyaceae cyanobacterium, assembly GCA_036703985.1. GTDB lineage: Bacteria > Cyanobacteriota > Cyanobacteriia > Cyanobacteriales > Aerosakkonemataceae > DATNQN01. Next base: position 3,803 of record DATNQN010000086.1, on the reverse strand, counting down.
AATCAGCATGACCGCTACTGAATTGATTGATCCAAGCGATCGCAGTTTCTAAACTATTGACCAATTTAAAAGCAACTGTTTTAGTTAAATAAGCTTCGCCCCATTCCGAGTCGTTAGCCAATTTCAATTCGGGAAATTCAGCGACTAAATCTGCATCTCCGCGAATTTTAAAGCCTTTTTCCTTTAAGCTATTCCACAAAGTTACTAAGGAAGAAGGTTTTTGATTGGGATGAATTAAAACTTTTTCGATCGCGTTCACCGGATCGGGCTCGCTTTGATGGCTGTCCATAATCATCCACCTTGCTAGCTCCAAGCTACCAGAAGGCGACCAAAATAAGTAACAATTCCCCATCCCAGACTTCAAAACAGGTATGGTTGACTGGCGCACTACCTGCTGTACTAGGCTGGGACGACCGTAGGGAATGACTAAATTAATATAACGGTCTTGGACGATTAATTCTCGCAGGGAAGAACCTTGATCTGATGGCAGTAGTTCGACACATCCTTGGGGTATTCCCACTTCTTCTAAAGCTGATTGCAAAGCTTGCACGATCGCGGTATTAGAATGACTTGCCTCTGTCCCGCCTCGTAAAATTAAGCTATTCCCCGTTTTTATACATAAACCAGCCGCCAGCGCCCCTAATTCCGGAAAAGCTTCGTAAACTAAAGCAATTACTCCCAACGGCATCAATTGGCAATAAGTTTGGGAGTGTTCTAATTGATAAGAAGCATTCATTACCCGCCGGATCGGATCGGACAACTCCCCTAATCTTTGCAGCATTTGGATCGTTGTCTGGAGGCGTTCCGGCGTTAGTTTTAACCACTCCAAAATTAACTCCGGTACAGCCATCTCGCGACTGGCTTCTAAATCCAGAGTATTCGCTTCTAAAATATCATCTCGTTTTTTGCTCAAGGCTTGTGCCATCGCCTGTACCGCACGGCTGCGATCTTGCCCTTTGGTAGTACCTAATTCCAAAGAAGCTTGATAGGTGCGGCGAAGGAGCGCCATCAAATCAGGTGAGGGATCGAACGTCTGGGCAGTCATAGACTAACGCCTGTATGCTAACCACTGCCAGAGAGTTGGCAGTACTGCTAAGAGTACCGCCACTATGGTAAAAATAATAATAATTTTGGGGTCTGGCGGTAAGTACGGAGCTAAAATCAGCGCTAAAATCAACTCTAATAAAAGAATTCCGATCGATACTGGTAAATAGTTTTCTCTCAGGCGGGTATGGGCGCGATGCCACTTGCTGCCAGTCCACAGCCAAGCTTTTTTATAAGGATAGGTTGTCGATAACTGTTCGATCACCTGTTCTTTTTCCTCTAATACGAAAATTTGCTGGCAGCGATTACAGCCAAAAGCATCAGTCAACGCGATCGGCATCAAGCGACCTTTCCGCCCGCACGGACAAGGGTAATCTGTATTTAAATCAATTTTTTGGGCTTTTGGAGTTGACACAAGTTGTCTGAGAACAAAGCAAGTTTATGCTGAAAGCATTTAAAACATTTTAGTAAGCACCGATTTATTTTTACATCCTTCTGTGGCAACAACCCTGTTTATGGTATACCAAGAATGTCAAAAATAATTAGTAACAAACTAAACTTAATAATTTTTCAATGAATAAGATTGTTCGTTTACTGTTTGTTTTTATTTTATCTTAAAAGCGGGTAACGCGATTCGAACGCGCGACATTCACCTTGGCAAGGTGACGCTCTACCACTGAGCTATACCCGCATCACTCACCTTAATTAATATCTCAGATTTTTTCGGTTTTGTCAACTCAATGACAGCAAATTTTTTGAGGGTATTGGGGAAGGGGGCAGGGGCAGCGGAGAATATATTATTTACAGTTCTTTAGCTTTTTCCTTTGCTTATTTCTTTGTTTTTGTCTTTCCTTCTTTGTCCCTTTCCCTTTCCCTCTTCGTTTCCCTTCCTAAGCGGGGTCTCCGGGAAGCATTGCACTTTTCAAAGATGCTGGTAGAGGCTGAATATCCGAGTTGGCTTTGAGTTTGCCCATCAAACTCGCCATTTCGATCGCGTTCATGGCATAGTCCCAACCATGATTGCTTTTAATGCCGGCTCGTTCTAGAGCTTGTTGCATGGTATCTGTGGTCAAGATCCCGAAAATAACCGGTACGCCAGTTTGAAAACCTGCGGCGGCAATGCCTTTAGACACCTCAGCCGCCACGTAATCAAAGTGAGGAGTTTGACCTTTGATTACTGCACCCAGGCAAATTATCGCATCGTAGCGCTGGCTGATGGCCAACTGACGAGCCACTATCGGTACTTCAAAACTACCGGGAACCCAAACGTAATCTACTTGTGTCCCGTGAGGATCGACGTTGATGCCGTGACGCTTCAGACAATCTTGGCATCCTTCCAAAAGTTTGCTGGTTACTAAGTCGTTGAAACGACCGATCACGATCGCGAACTTCCAAGATTCTGTCTGAGTAAAACTTCCCTCAAAAACTGCCATTTCAATAGACCTTTGTCATTTGTCAACCGTCATTTGTCATTTGTCAACCGTTCTTTACAAAAAGACTGATTTCCCTAGCTATATTTGCTAGATGAGAAATTTGACAAAAAGACTAACTGCCCGATATCTCACTGCTATAACGCAATTCCGTTATAGCAATGAGATATCGGGCGAGATTCTTAAACTACAAAAGAATTCAACACAGCTACTAGTAAAACCAACACGATCCAAACGCCGGAACCTATCCACAGCAATCTTTTTGATTGGTCCCAATTTTGGGGCGTGGCATAAGCAACTGGAACGCCAACTACCATGACGAACGATAAAGCAACCAGAGCAAACAAAGCTAATTGAAACAAGATTGTGAACATTTGCGCTTCTCCCAATACAGCAAGTATTTAATAGTTCCGCCCGAAAGCGGTGAGATGGTTGGTTCCAGAAAAATCCGATTTTTACTACCTAACCTCAAATAGGATCAGGTGTCAATCAGCGCCTCGTCGAGGGGCTTTTTGCCTTAGGGGAACGTGCTTTTGACTCCGAAAGATCGGAAGTGGGGTTTTTCCTCCTCAAGCAGCTTACCTTTCCAAGACAGAGAACTGTAGTTGTAGTCCAGTCAGGGCAAGCAAACGGCTGTACGGTAAGGCTAGCAAAGATAACTAGCTTATCCGATCGCTGACTTTCCTCACTGGAAGTATTTATTTAATCTACTACTAGACGGGTCAAAATTAGCTCGCGATCGCTACTTGCTTTCATGTGGGGGGGTGCAAGAGTGAGGAGTAGAAAGGAGAATAGAAGAATCGATCGGCGATCGATCTTCCTGCCATCACTATAAAAAGTGAGAAAACCCGATGGATTTAATTTTGTGCCACACCACAGCAGATTTTGACGCTTTAGGAGCAGCCGTAGGGCTTACGCGCCTGCGCCCGGGGTCGAAAATCGTGTTACCTGGTGGCGCACACCCGGCGGTACGGGATTTTTTGGCGTTGCATCGGGATGAGTTTGCTTTAATTGAAAGGCGATCGGTTAACTCAAAATTAATTCGCTCTTTGATGGTAGTGGATACTCAACAGCGCGATCGTCTCGGTAAAGCGTCTGAATGGTTCGATCTGCCTCACATCAAAGAAATCATTATCTACGACCATCACCCATCTCAAGATACGGATATTCCAGCGACTAAATTACAAATTGAGTCTGTCGGCGCTACCACCACTTTGGTAGTAGAACAATTACAAAAATTAGCCAGGGAGAGCGAGATAACGGGAGAGCAAAAGAGTTCAATAGCAATTGAAAATTCTCCCCATCCCCCCATCTCCCCATCCCCCCATC
>DATNQN010000085.1 GCA_036703985.1 Leptolyngbyaceae cyanobacterium | reverse complement strand
GAACGCTTCTGACTGAAGTAGTCAGACAAGCTGGAGAAAGTCCAGTGCTTGATTTTATCACTGATTGCCGTCAAGCAGTTAAAAGTAAAAGTTCTAATTCGTTTTTTCTCCCCCATTCTCAATACAAAAAGGGGGATAAATCCAATGGAGCTTTCAAAGTTAAGACAGAAACATTGCTGCAATATGCAATTAAAGTCGTTCAGTGCAAATTTACTGATAACCCAGATTGTTTTAGAATTCTCAGTTGGACTAATAAACGAGTAGACTATTACAACCAGATAATTCGAGAGCAAATATATGGAATAACTGCACCCCGATTTGTTCCAGGCGAAAGGTTAATTACCAAAAAGCCAGTTATGGCTCCCGATGGTAAGACGGTAATTTTACCAACTTCAACTGAATTTACAGTGAAAGAAGTGGAAACGAGCCAGCACTATGGTTATCGAGTTTGGCTGCTCAAGATTGTCACCGAAGAGGGAATGGTACGGCAGATTTTTGTGTTGCATGAATCAGAAAAAAAGCGCTATGAAATTGAATTGGAACAGAAGCTTAAAAGTGCCAAACGCAATGGGTTTTTATGGCGCAAATATTATTGGTTCAGAGATGATTTATTTGCTGATGTTGACAATTGTTTTGCACTGACAATTCACAATTCACAGGGTAGCACTTTTGATGGAGTAGGGATTGATGGAGATGATCTGGTGACTCGATTATTGATAGGAGATGATATGAGTGTAAGGCAAAGAATCAAAGAGTACCATCGCCTGTGGTATGTAGGAGCATCAAGATGTAGGGAACGGCTATTATTTATAGCTCCTAAAGAACACCGAATTGCGCGATTGCATTGTAGGTAGAATTTTTTTGATTAGCTCGATTAGCTTCTTGACAAGGCTTGTTGACAATAAGTAGGCTGACGAGAGAGCCTCAAGTAGCTTTAATACGTTGCCCCATCCCCTAATAAGCTGAAAGTCAGCTTATATTTTCAAGGGGGCGCAAAAGCTGAAATTATTGGTATCCATAGGTTATAGCTCTCTTGTCGCCCCCTGAAGAATTGCTGTGTGTGCTGCTACCCACTTAGAAACCTATTTGCTTGCCAAAACTCCGACGATTTTGGCGTTCTCATCGGGACGCACATTGCGATCGATGGTTGAAGAAATTCCATCAATGGAGCAACCGCAACATAAAATTGTCTCTATTATTGGTAATATGTCTCACTACGGGCGTGCAGGTCGCCACGAAGTCGTGATGCACTTATGCGATCGCGTTGGTTCCCAAGTATATCCAGTTCCGACTCCCGTTGTCGCCACCAGTATTGAAGAAAGAGAACTTTTGCAAACTCAGCGATCGTTCATCGCCGTGAAATCCCTTGCAGAACAAGCCAAAGCCACCTTTGTCGGCATCAGTCACATCGCCTGGAATGCACCTTTGCATCAAGACGGTTTCATCAGCGACGATGAAGTAGCTGAATTGATTGAATTGGGAGCAGTAGGAGAAATAGCAGGTTGGGCTTTTTGCGATCGGGGAGTTTTGCTGCAAAAAGGAACGAACACCCGCGTCGCCAGCGTCCCCCTAGAACAACCCGCGCAACGCCTCATCATCGGTGTAGCAGGCGGCGTGAAAAAAGCCGAGGCAATTTTAGCTGCGTTGCGTGGCAAGTTAATTACGGGACTGATTACCGATGAAGCTGCTGCCCAAGCGATTCTTACTAAAATCTGAGGGTGCTTTCAGGTTAATGGGGAAAATATTCAAATTTGTAGCAAAACCTAGCGGATGTTGTGGCTACTGTTGCAGTCAAGTTGACTTTTTACCCGTTTTATATCAGCCGGATTTCGCAGCTAAAAGTACAAACTGAAAAGTTCCACCTATTATATACAAACGGAGGAGCGACACTTCTTAAACTTCTGCTAAGAAAACGTCTCCAACAGTCTAACGGTAAAAACCACCTGACACAGATGCAGATGAACTGGAAATGAAACGGAAAATTTGAGCCAGCGTTCCGGTGCATCGGAGTCTAGATCATTCTTATTAGGATTCATCAAGGTAATAAGACTCGTTCATCTCTGGATGCGGTTTGAAGGCAGACAGGGTGAAACGAAGTTCTCCCACTCCTAGAGGCTCAGCTTGAATTCTAGAAAACTCAGTATTAACAATATCACATTGCTCTGAAGTCAAATAAAACCTGTGATCATCGAGCCATGAGAGAGTTTTGTGGTAGTTGTCAGCGGTTAAGCTCCTCAATAGCTCTACATAGTTTTCGACATCTTGCTTTCTAATTTGAGGTCGTAAAGTCGGAACCATGTTTACGTAACCATCTTCTGAGACAACAAGGCAAACAGTAGGAGCCTGAGAAGATGCTATATAGCGTAAGGCAGAGTTGTATCGTGCTCCTCTCGAAGGATCACCTGCATTCGTCGCTATGCCATCTAAAATGACACCAATGGCATAGCAATTGCAATCGCGATCAACCAGAATTGCTCCATCAATCCCACTAATACGCTCTACTAATGCCGAGTTTAGCTTGATTGGTTCAATTGCAATGGTTTGAGAACTTAGTCTTTGTGCCTCACTTGATGCCGCATCAGATACAACAATCATGGTTCCATGACGTTGATCCATTGCAGCAGAAACAGCGCTCCACAGTGCCTCACCCTGATTCGGTGTCAGGCCAGGAAGAACCCTTCTTATATTGGAGAAAAATGCTTTCTCAGTCAGTCTGGGTTGCGGTACGGATGGAACTCCAAAAGCACAGTTCATTAACAAAGTGTCATTTACATACAGCGCCCATCGGTAGTGACCAGTAAAGACGGCTCTAAAAACAGAGGTATCTCCAGAGTAGGTAAGTGAGCCAAAGCCTACAATACCTCTCCATCCTTGACAGATGCAGCCAAGCCGATTGTCAGAAATCTCGACCACCTTGCGAACAAGTCTATGGGAGTCTAGAGAAATAGGTTGAACGAATGCTACATCGTAGTTGAGACATGGCAAATTTGGTGGTGCAAAGATGATCGTGCCAAGAGTTTCACCCCCCTCGTAGCGTAGTTCTGATATCTTATTCAGATTTTCAAACACTCCTTGTAGCATAAAATCCTTCACTGCTAGCGGAATTGCATAACACAGTGTTTGCCCAGCTTTGCGAAGAAGACCTGAAAGCTCACTATCGAAGGTGTCGAAGAAACGACCAGGCTCTTTCGTACCAAGCTTGTCGGATGCCTCTTCGAGAAGGTGGTTGATTAATGCTTGAACTATTCCAGTAGTAGAACTCCATCGCTGAAACTGAATTGGGTTGACAAGCTGAGGCAAGGCATCAAGATCCGATTGTGCGATTTGGAGAATTGGAGTTACATGAAAATTGCCAAGGCGGACAGGTACGCCACAAAATGAATGTGTCTCGTTATCAGAGCCAATTCTGCTTAAAACTTCCTCAATTGCTTCTCGAACCGATTTGCGACGTATGTTTTCAGGCTTATCCCGCATTCTCGGTTCATCACCATAAAACATATTCTGATCTGGATGATTAGTAAATATTTCGCCTGCGCGTCTATGCACATCCTGGAATGTGGATATATCCCACTCTTCGTCTTCAGGCTCAATACATACTGGATGATCATCTGAAACTTCTGGCAAGCGAGCACCGACCAAGAGTGCTTTAACCGGAATATTCGCACCTAATTCCGCAAGCGCTTGATTTGCGCGGTTCTCCATTTGGCTCCGGAAATGCGACTGGTAAGACCACATGAAGTATGTAAGGACACGCTGTTTCATTTTTTGTACTTAATGGTGGCGTATTTTCTTTTAGGTGTCTAACTACTTTATAACCAACCTGGAAGTGATTTATCGCTTAGGAAGGCGGTAAGGCAATGCGTATAGCACAGGGAAGATAAAAACAACATAAGCGGCTAGTTCTTAAGCTCTGGGAGCAATCAGTTCGGGTTGCAAAATATCTGCCAAAATTTGTAACCAGATGTGCGATCGCCCTTGGCGCTGTGCTTCGCGCGATCGCGCACTTCCTACACCACCTATCGCCTCAAGTTTTAACTAATGTTTCTTCTGTCAATTTGTGATGATGTAAAACCATTATTTGATTAGCATTTAAAGTCTCTATAGCATAAGCACGACCATTCAAATCGCTAAATTCGACTTCAAAAACTCCCGGTTCGTATACTTCTACAATAGTTCCCACCTGACCTCGATAGAGTTCCAATTCTGGCAAATCTTCTAGAAGTGCGACTACATCCAGTAACTTCATTTGCAAACTTACGCTCCCATCTTTCCTTACAAAACAAAACAAGTTACCAAGCGCGGAAAATCTTCATCATCGCGAACCAGCCAAACACTGCGAACCATTGCCTGCTTTTCCTCTCTAACTATAATAAAATCTACTTTATACTTTTGCCCATAAGGACTGCGTTTATCAAGAACAACATCAGTAATTTGGATTGCCTGCATCAGGGCAGTTCTTAACTCATCAGCATCATCTATCCCCATTCCCAAGGCTGACTGAAAAACCCGCGCTTTGTGTTGACCATCTGAATGTCTGGGATTGAGACAGTAACCTGATAGTTTTTCCTCATCAATAATAGCTTTTTCTGGATTGGGGAGTTTCATATAGCAGATGATACGATAAACCCATTTAAGGATAATCCCAAAATAAGATATTCGGGAGCGATCGCTTTACCTACTTCATTCTAATCCTGTGTTCTCCGCTTGCTCTCATACAAGAGTGCAGATTGAGCCAAACAAACGGTAGAAGCATTACAAATACTGCAACAAGTCAGCAAAATTTGTAATTACGATCAGGAAATTATTACCAATCAAGTCCTTTTAGAAAGACTCCCCATCGGCTCCAACCTGCTTGACATCAGTCGGCGTAACTTTCGGCTCATCAACGGGAAGTTCGTTATTCCGTCGTGCGGCACGATCGCTCAAAAAGATTAGTATTTAATCCTGGGAAGTAGGTGGGCGTTTATTCAAGCCCACCTACTTATGAACGAAGTCGAAAAGCCGAAAGCCTTATCAAATCTAATTTTCGACCATAGTCGTCGCTCTTTCAGATTAAGGGTGAAGATTAAGTTAAACATCGGAGTCTATCGATTTTCGTGAAGTATAGGCATCCGAGCGCATAAGCTATACAACAAAGGAATAGAAAGTATATTAGAGAACCATACGCCGTCCAGTTAATTCTTCCATTGTGTCAAATAAGTTACAACCATTAGCATAAAAATATTCTTTGAATACTTCTAAACTCAGCTTGGCTTCTAATACAGCTGTAATAATTTCTTCAATACCCCATTGGAATTCATGGCAAGGATAGGGAACGCAAAAGTTTTCAATTCCTTTTTCATAACCCTTTGCTTGGGGGCTTCTCGGCTATTTTTGGGATTGGTCAATATTAAAGACTTTAAGTTATAGCGAAGTTAGTTTTATTATATAAACTAAAAAATACAAGATAGTTTATTACGCTAAAAACAAACTGCGAAAACGAATAATTGATATTAGTCCACATCTGCTACCGCAGTAGAAATCCAAATAATCAAACTGGATTCAATCATGGCAAAAACTCCACTCAAAAAAGGCACTACAGTCGAAGCAGATACTCCAAGAAAAACCTCCAAAAAAAAGCGGCAACCGACTGCTAAATCCTCAGTAGCGAATGAAGAGAAAGTACGCAGAGACGAGGCTACATCATCTCTGATCAACAAACCCGAAACAATCTCTTCAACTGAAGTCGAAGAAGTTTCCGAAACCTTAACTCCATCCCCTTCAATTGCATCTGAAGTTGAAGTCATTTGCAATTCTAGAGAATTCAACGATTACGTGCAAGCACTTAAAACCATAATTCCTAATAATAGCACCCACCCTATCTTGTGCAATGCACTAATTGAAGCAGATGCCGATGCACAACAATTGCACCTGACAACCTATAATTTGGAATTCGGTTTGCAAGTGAGTTTCGATGCTACAGTCAATCAACCGGGTTCTTTGACACTTCCTGCACCCATACTTGCTGAGATTTTAGGTAAGTTTCCATCTGGTCGTCTCACTTTAAATAGCCAACAAACGACTTCAGGTACAAACACTCCATCGATTAGTGCCACGATGAAGATGTCAGGAAGTCATCACGTTTTGCGCGGACTTTTGAGCGATGAGTTTCCCCCTATTCCCAAAGTAGAACAAAAGCTGCTTTCTTTACCTGCTAGCGTATTACTAGCAGCGCTTAAAGGTAGTTTATTCGCTGTCAGTTCCGATGAAGTTAAACGGATTATAACAGGCGTTCATTTCCAACTGAGCCACGATAGCGATCGCTCTCTCGACCAATTGAGGATTTGCACAACAGATGGTCATCGAATTGCCATGATTTTAGGATTAAGTGAAAGCAGCGATAATGCCAATCCTTTAATAAATTCTCCGGTACAGTTCACCGTACCTGCTAAAACGCTTAAAGTCTTAGAGCGCAACTTAAACCCATCTGACCGCATCTCTATCTACTACAATAGTTCGGCTCAAACACCGCAAAAATTTGTAGTATTTCGGTGGAAAAATTGGCACTTAACCAGTCAATTATTGGAAGGGTCGTATCCCGATTGTAGCCAAATTATCGATCCGTACAGGAATCGATTTAGCCATGAATTACTGATTGAGCGATTGGCATTGCTAAAAGCTTTAGAGCGTTTAGCGACTCACAGCGATAAATCTCACGTTACGGTCGTTTTAGAATTTAATTCCGAGCGACAACAAGTTCAAGCATCAATTAGTAACGCCATTAGTGCTGGAACTGAAATCTTGGATGCCAAAATTATTGGAAGTGACTTGAAGCTTAAGTGCGATATTCGCTATCTCGTTGAAACTGCCAAAGCGATTTCTAGTTCGGATCTGCGAATACTTTTGGCAACACCTACAACACCCATTTTGATATCCCCTTTTGGCACGCCAGCATCGGGAGAAGCTGCCATCGAATCGGAGTATGTTCTCGCACCGCAAGAATGATTAATTGCAGGGGAGAAGGATTTTTTGCTTTTCCTACTCTCCCTATCCTTAAATTATTCATCCCCTAACGGGGAGTTACTCAGCACTCTCGTTGGAAACTCGAATAATGCACCAACCATTATCGCTCAAATATCGACCAAAAACCCTCTCAAGCTTAGTCGGTCAAGAACCAATTAAAACGGCACTAACAAATGCCGTTACTTCAATCAAAATTGCCCCAGCTTATCTGTTTACAGGGCCAAGAGGAACGGGTAAAACTTCCACAGCACGCATTTTGGCTAAATCTCTCAATTGTCTGAATAGCCAAACTCCTACAGCCAGTCCCTGCAATAAATGTACATCGTGTAAAGCAATTGATGCAGGCAATAGTTTGGATGTAAGTGAAATCGATGCAGCTAGTCACAATGGGGTAGAAGATGCTAGAGAATTAATCGAACGTAGCAACTTTGCACCAGCAATGAGTCGGTATCGGGTATTCGTTTTAGATGAATGCCATCAGCTTAGTAGTAGCGCTCAAAATGCTCTCCTCAAGTGTATTGAAGAACCACCATCTCATGTGGTATTTATTCTTTGTACGACGGAAGCGCACAAGGTATTACCGACTATTAGTTCGCGCTGCCAAACGTTTAACTTCAAAGCACTGTCTATTGAGGCAATTGTAGGACAATTATCACGAGTAGCTAAACAAGAATCGATCGCGATCGCAGATGAAGCAGCTAAACTTATCGCACGGCATTCTGAAGGTGGTTTGAGAGATGCTTTGCAATTGCTTTCTCAATTATCGCTGATGGGAGAAGAAATTACACCAAACCATGTGATAGAAGTGTCTGGTGGGATTTCTTCTGACGATTTAGCTGGCATTGTAGAAGCTATCTGTAAAGGTGATATGCTGGCAGTATTGCAATCGGCGAGAACCCTGATTGATAGCGGTAAAACACCAAAATTGATTCTGAGTAGCCTACTGGCAGTTTATCGCGATTTACTGATTGTTAAAAGCGTACCCAAAAGTGAGAGTGCAATCGTGGGAACTCTTAGTTACTCGCAATTGCGACAAATCGCTAGCAGCTTGGATTTCTATAGCATAGATGCAGCTTTAATGCAACTACAAAAGTCGGAAAGTCAATTGAGAGTGACGACTAATGGTACTACTTGGTTAGAAGTGTGTTTGCTCAATTTGATTCAAAAGAACAAACGCCAACCATTACCAGAACAGCAAGTAAGCCAATCGCAGTATAACGGGAATGGAAATGGTACAGCTAAAGATTTGAATTCGGTTTGGAGTCAGGTTATTGAAGCAACGAAACCAGCTAACCGCACCCTACTTTCTCGTGCCAAATTAGTAAGATTGAATGATGGTAAGTGCGTATTAGCAGTGCAACCATCAGATTTCAAAAAGTTTCAAACCAATCTTGCATCTGTAGAACGAATTATCGGCAAAGCATTGGGCTATTCCGTTACGGTTACAATCGAACAGCGGGAGACAATTACAGTATGATAACGCTATTAGTTGGTAACGATACTGAAGCGATTAAGCGAGAATTGGCAAGTTTAAAAGCACAAACGCATCCAGTGTGGCGAGACTTTAACGTGCATCGATTTAGTGCCGAACAATTGAGTGCTGCTATAATGAGTGCTTTGTCGGTTCCTTTGGGTGAAGGTAGCAAACTGATTATCGTAGAAGACTGCGATTTCAAACAGTTTGGCGAGATGGGGTTAGAGATTTTGCAACCTTTATCCATGCTACCTAAAACTACCCATTTGGTTTTTATCGCTACCTCGATCGATAAGCGATTGAAGGTAAGTAAACATTTGCTATCGTTAGGGAAGCTGAAAGAATTTAATTTGATTCCACCTTGGCGTACCGACTTAATCGAACAAGCAATTGCAAATAATGCTAAACAGATGCAACTAACTATTGCTCGTGATGCGGTTAGTTATTTAGCACAAGCAATTGGCAATGATACTACTAGAATGGTGAAGGAATTGGAAAAGCTAGCTGTTTATGCAGCAGGTAAGCGCATTACCAAAGAGCAAGCTATTTTGCTAATTCCTACTACAACCAGTAATAGTTTACAATTAGCTCAAGCCTTATTGGAAGGTAAAACTATTGAGATTGTTCGGATAGTACGCGAGTTGCTATCGAGAGCAGAATTTCCCTTGGTAATTGTTGCTACTCTCATCACTCAGTTTAAGACGTGGTTGTGGGTAAAAGCAGCGTTAGCCGCTAAACGCTCTGAAGAGGAAATTGCTAGTTTGTGTGGATTGGGTAATCCCAAAAGAATGTATTTTCTGCGGCAAGAGGTGAAAGATGTTTCGATAAATTATTTGTCACGATCACTTTCCATGCTGTTTGAGTTGGAAGTTGAACTAAAAAGTGGAGAGAAAGCTGATTCGATTCTGCCTGCATTGTTGAGAATTTGCCTTTCTTAAAGAGTTGGAACTTTCCCTATCTGCAAAAATTGAATTGTCAATAGGCGCTATTGGTTAAAAACCAGTAGCGCTAACCTGTAATGCTGTGCAAAAATTAAATGTAGGTTTTTAAATGAATCCATCCATAGTAATTACTTTAATCGATCCAGACTGTAACTATTCTCTTCCTGCTCGTTGGGGTAATGATTATCAAATCGATAGGATTGAAAAAGTTTATCTGAACGGACAGCAAGGATTATGCTTGCATCTTTCTAGTTTACAAGATGAAAAGATTGATACTTTCATTCCAGGGTGTCAGCCAATTAACTGCACTACTGAATACCCTTACTTTTACTTACTTTGCTTACCGAACGAAATTCCTCCCGCGATTGGAAGCGCATGGGGAAACTTGTATCGAATATCAGAATGTTGTCAAGTTTTAAGGAAAAGTTATTTTAGCAAAGAAAAGGATTGCTTGAAATGGCATTGGAGATTAACGCTCAGTATGAGGAGAGAACCAATTAAACTACTTCCTCCTGTTCAGTAAAGATTAGCAACCAAAGTCAGCAATACTGCTGCCACAAGTGCTGCAAGTGTCCGAACATGATTCCAAAATGTCCAGTCAGTAAGGTATTTAGCCCACAATTTCGCACCTTCAATACTTTCTGGTTTAACATGAGCCAGTGCATCATTTAACGGTACATTAAAGGCGATCGTTACCAAAATCGTACCAATCAAATAAAGCAAACTACCAACAAGTGAGTAAACAGCACCAGGTTGTTGCCATTTTAACAGTGAGAAAACAGTCAAAAACAGACAAGTTGCCGCAGTTCCGAACAGAGCAATCATAAACAACGGATTGATGGCTGTAATGTTAATAGATTGCATGGCAGCAATGCCCTCTTTCGGCTGAAGTCGGCTTAAGGCATTCATTACAAAAGTTGAAAACGCAAAGAAAACCCCTGCTACCAAACCACAACCGATCGCCGAGAACAGCTTTAATACAAAATAATTTTGTAACATCAACTTATCCTCCCACTAATTGAATGATTTGACTACGCGCAGATGCGATCGAATCTGCTAATTTTTGTCCCCATACTCACCATTTTACAAACTTTTTTCGCACTAAATCTTCCATCAAAACTTAGAAGCGGTTCAACACAGATAAAATTCTATTATATCAGCTCGAAGCCTGCTGATTACTCAATTGCTTTTAGAATAAACTCACACTATGAAATTTTACATTTGAGGTAACGATGATGAGCCAAATCTTATATATGCTCATTGGGCCAAAAGGAGCAGGAAAGACTTATATTGGAAAGCTAATTGCTCGGTATACAGAAATTAAATTTGTTTCTGTCGAACCGATTTGGTTGAATCTACAACCTGGAGAAAATGGATGGAAGAAAGTAGAACAAGTAATTGATGAGACATTTATGAATCATTCTAAAGTGATGATTGAAAGTCTGGGAGCAGGCGAAGAGTTTGGTAAATTTAGGGCTAACTTGGAGAAGAAATATACTCTCAAAATGATTCGAGTTTATACCGACTTAGAAACCTGCCTTACACGAGTCAAAAGCCGTGATAATACTGCTCATATTCCAGTCTCAAACGAGAAAGTTGAACAATACAACCGGATAGCCGCTAATGTCTTTTATGACTGGGATTTGGAGATTAACAATAATGCTCCAGCAACCGCTGAGGAAATTCTGACAACAATTCAAACTTTGCTGTAGTTTATCATTTTACTACTAATCAACTATCAGTAGATCCGAGAGCCGATATTTATATAGTACATTTATACTATATAATTATACCAGTTTCCAATCAGCGATCGAGAATATGTCATGTCTGGTTTATCCGATAATTCCATATCCACTTCTACCCACAACGAATTCCTCACAGGTGTAGTAGAAAGATTAACCTTCCATTCCGAAGAATCGGGATACACAGTAGCACGATTAAAAGCACCAATTGCCAGAGATTTAATTACCATTGTCGGTAACTTCGCCAATATTCAACCCGGACAAACCCTGCGACTTTCTGGATTTTGGAAAGAACATCCCAACTATGGCAGTCAATTTCAAGTTACCAGCTATCAAGAAACCAAACCCGCCACTTTAACAGGATTAGAAAAATATTTAGGCAGCGGTTTAATTAAAGGAGTTGGCCCAGTTACCGCCAAACGGATTGTCGCCCATTTCGGTTTAGAAACACTAGATATTATTGAAAATCAAATCCAACGCCTTGCTGAAGTATCCGGTATTGCCAAAAAGCGAATAGCGATGATTCAAACTGCTTGGCAAACACAAAAAGCAATTAAAGAAGTGATGGTATTTCTGCAAAGTCATGGTGTCTCTACTACTTATGCAGTAAAAATATTTAAACAGTATGGAGAAGCATCGATTGGAACTGTAACTACTAATCCCTATCAGTTAGCAACAGATATTTACGGTATCGGGTTTATTACTGCCGATAAAATTGCCAGACAATTGGGAATGCCAGTCGATTCTCCAGAACGCTATCGCGCTGGAATGATACATATTTTGGGTGAAGCAGCAGAAGACGGACATTGCTTTTTACCATTACCTCAATTAATTGATACAACCATTAAACAACTCACTATAGATAATCATCAACCGTCTGAGGGAAATCTACATGAAATCATTAAGGAAATGATTAATGAGAAAGAATTATTAGTTGAAGAATCGACTGAAAATCAACATTCTCCACTATGCTATAAACCTGCCTTTTTTCAATCAGAACAGCATATCGCACAAATGGTAAAAGAGCGGTTAACTAATCCAATTACTGTGGATTTAGACCGAGTAAAAAATTGGATTGAAAGATTTACCCAAGTAAAACAAATAGAACTTTCTCAACAGCAATATGATGCAGTAGTAATGTCATCTTATTCTAGAGTAACTATTCTCACTGGTGGCCCTGGTTGTGGGAAAACTTTTTGTACTCACACGATAGTTGCATTATGGAAAGCAATGGGAAAAAAGATTGCGTTAGCTGCACCGACAGGACGCGCTGCACAGCGGTTGAGTGAAATGACTGGAATTGAAGCTAAAACTATCCATCGCTTGTTGGAATTTGACCCTAGAACTCATAATTTTAAACGTAATTTGGATAATCTTTTAGAGGCTGATGCACTTGTAATTGATGAAGCATCAATGCTAGATTTATTTTTAGCTCATTCCCTACTCAAAGCAATTCCAACAAATGCACAATTACTATTAGTCGGTGATGTTGACCAATTGCCTTCGGTTGGCCCAGGTCAAGTATTGCGGGATTTGATTGATTCTCATCAAGTGCCAGTAGTAAGATTAACTCAAGTATTTCGACAAGCAGCGCAAAGTGGAATTATTAAAGCAGCACATAGTATTAATAAAGGTAATTACCCGGTATTGGAATCGGTTTCTTTGACTCCTCAATCTGATTGTTTGTGGATAGGTGCGCCGGAGGCGGAATATGGGGTGCAAGCTATCTGCGAGTTGATTAAAGATGTGATTCCCCAATTGGGATATAATCCGGCTACTGATGTGCAAGTTTTATCACCGATGACAAAAGGTGTGGTGGGTACTCGGAATTTGAATAAGGTGTTGCAAGAGTTGATTAATCCTCCGAGTCTCGATAAGGCAGAGGTTACTCGTGGTGGTACATTGCGGGTGGGAGATAGGGTAATTCAACAGGTAAATGATTACGACAGGGAAGTGTTTAATGGTGATTTGGGAACGATTGTTGGAATCGATAATGAAGAGATGGAAGTTACTGTACAATTTAATGGGAGAAATGTGGTATACGACCTAGCAGATTTGAATGAAATTGCTTTAGCTTGGGCGACGACTATTCACAAATCACAAGGTAGCGAATATCCGGTTGTGTTGATGCCTTTGTATACTCAGCATTATTTGATGTTGACTCGTAATTTGGTTTATACTGGGTTGACTAGGGCGAAGAAGTTGGCGGTTTTGGTGGGGCCGAAAAAGGCGATCGCGCTAGCTGTAAGACAAGTGCAAGATACTCAACGTTATACTCGATTGAGAGAGCGATTGACAAGAGTATAAATAAGTTTTCAGGCTAGTGTATGAAAAGAATAGTTAACTGAACCAGAGAATAGTTAACTGAACTGAAAAATAATTAATTGAACTAACCATTAAATTATCGTAACGGCGATAGCCTAGTAAGTTTAACGAGAGTTGTCAGTCTGACAAAAGGGGAATAACTAGGAAGTTTCCTCAATTAATGTTAAACAAGTAGATTAGTTACAATAGCATTTAGTTGACATCAGTAAGACAAAACCATCCTATTGTTGAGCATGGCTGGTTGTGTAAATCAGCAAACAACCACCTTTGTTTTGCCTTATTCTAAATTGATTCAATTAGACGGAAATTGTTCGATATAGGCATTAGCTTGTACAATTATTTGACTTGTTTCATTGTTAAGTTGTTGAATGGAGAAAGTAGTGCCACGATTAGCAATATCACTAAAACTTAAAACATTGCTTACTTGAGCGAGTATAGCATTAACAAATTCATCTGAGATTTCACTTATTTCAATGTTTTGTCGAACTAGAATAACTGCACTGCCATTTATCTCAATTTGAGGTAAAGTAATCCAAGTTTTAAAATGACTTACTTCAGCATTAATCCAGTAAAAATGAAATACGATCGCACCACCTTCTCTTAACTCACACTTTACCTGTTGAAGCGGAACTTCACTCGGCCTTTTTTCGCGTAAAGATGGTAATTCAGCATTAAGAAAAGCCGTCAATTGTTCTTGAGTAATCGCCATCCTAACTGAGCCTTCTGCGGGATGCAATAGTTCGATTTGGCGTCGCCTAATGCTTTGAAGATTAACAGCAGAAGCACCAATATCAAACTGAAATTCTGCAACTCGGAGATGGCGTCGCAGCAGAAAGCCGAACATCTCAATAGTGAGAGCATCTAATTTACCAGCTAACAAATCCTTGAAATTGGCTTTGATCCGAACTTGCAGGCGTTCTGCATCGATCAACCTCGATAATACCATCTCAATGAATTTGTTTACTGCTTGTTCGAGAAGCTTGCTCTTTCCTTGTGTCACGGCTGATGATTGTAGCAACTTATTAATGATATCTTTGCCACAGGTTTTTGTTCATCGAAATGTGGTGCGTGACTTGCTTTAGGAATCCAAATTAATTGGCTATTTAAAATCGCCCGTTCAAGTGCTACCCTATTTGAGTTGAGCTTTTTATTATCCCCAATCGTTCCTGCGATACTAAGTTGGCGGAAGTTGTGCGATCGCATTTACACTGGTTGAGAAGAAAAATGTAGTTTAAATGAACCAAGCACAACAAAAATTACTCGATCTCGAACAGCGCATAGAAGTCCGGGTGCAAGATATTCGTGCTTCGCGTGAGTGGTGGCCCTGTCGTCGGGGATGCGATCGATGTTGCCGTCAACTAGCACAACCTCCTGAACTTAGTTTACAGGAATGGACGCGGATTGATAAAGCAGTTGCGGCACTACCTGCAACCATACGCACGGAAATTAAGCAGAAAATTGAGCAACTTCTGGTGGAAATAGCAAAAAATACGGTAAATTCGCCAGTTGTTTGTCCATATCTTGATGAAAATGAGGGTGCTTGTCGGATTTACGATGCACGTCCGATTGCTTGTCGCACTTATGGTTTTTTTGTTGCTCGCGATGGCAATGATTATTGTCAAATTATCGAAAATGAATTGTCTTTTCGTACCGATACTGCTACCGATATTATCTGGGGTAATGCTGAATCTATTCGTAATGAAATTGAAAAAAGTTGTGGAGAATCGATTCCTTTTAATGTGCATTATCAGCGTACTAATTCTTTGTAAATAAATTTTTTCAATTATCGAAAAAATATAAATTTCAGGAACGAAAATATATAAAATACTTGTTAGTAAGGAAATTACGAATATTGTTACTGGGTATAATAAGCCAAAGTATTTCTCACGCTCGGTAGCTCTCGCCACACCCGTAACTGTTGTGGAATCAGATCTTTTTGTTCTTTGGCCAACCTATTGTAAAGGGCTAAAGTGCGATCGCCTGTAAATATATAGCAATTTTATTTGAGTTGTAAGTCAGCACTTGAGATCCCCGACTTCTCTTGTAAAGTCGAGGATCTCGCCTTATTTAGGGGGTAATCGCAGGAGGTTTAGGCAGTGCGGAGCCGTTTTCGATCGCGATTCCCTGCTTTTGCAGACTTTTGGGTGCGGGTGGGTGTGGATGGTGCCTGGGACTTTGCCCGACTACTGCGACGCTGATTCGATCGCTTCGGCTTCCGTTGGTCTGCCTTAGATTGGACAATTGATGCTGGCTCGTACCCTGAAACCACATATGAGGGAAGGGTTTGATTGAGCAACCGTTCGATCTCTTTTAATAGCGGATATTCCTCGCGACAGACCAGAGAAACCGCTCGTCCAACGTTTCCAGCGCGACCTGTGCGACCAATGCGATGCACGTAGTCTTCTGGGACATGGGGCAGTTCAAAGTTCACCACATGAGGAAGCTGGTCGATATCTAGCCCCCGTGATGCTACATCGGTAGCAACTAATACCCGCACTTTCCCTTGCTTAAAGTCTTGTAGCGCACGGGTGCGGGCTGCCTGACTTTTGTTGCCATGAATTGCGGTGCTTTTGAGCCCATCTTTAGCAAGCTGCTCGGCTAGACGGTCGGCTCCGTGTTTGGTGCGGGTGAAGACCAGCACCTGTTTCCAATTGTGGAACCCGATCATATAAGAAAGCAGTTCTCGCTTGCGATCGCGATCGACAGGATGAACCACCTGTTCCACCTGCTGGGCGGCGGTATTGCGCGGAGCCACTTCGATCTGAGTCGGAGATTTTAGCAGAGTGCTGGCAAGCTGCCGGATCGGAAGAGAGAAAGTAGCAGAAAACATCAGCGTTTGCCGCGCGGGGGGCAGTTTCGCCAAGATTTTGCGGATGTCGTGGATGAAGCCCATGTCTAACATCCGATCGCATTCATCCAGCACCAGTATCTCTATCTGGGAGAGGTCTACGGTCTTTTGCCCAACGTGGTCGAGCAACCGACCGGGCGTAGCGACTAAAATATCAATTCCCCGACGCATGGTTTGAATTTGCGGCCCAATTCCGACACCGCCATAGATCGCTGTCGATCGCAGGGACAGGTATTTACCATAAGTTTTGACGCTATCATTGACCTGATCTGCCAATTCGCGAGTAGGGGTGAGGATGAGGGCGCGAGGCTTGCGATGCCCGTTGTTGAAGTTGGTTGTGCCCAGAAGTTGCAGTAGAGGCAGGGTAAAGCCAGCCGTCTTTCCCGTTCCAGTTTGGGCGCTGGCGAAAACGTCTTGTCCTTGCAGAATGGCGAGAATTGCTTGCTGCTGAATGGGGGTTGGTGAGGTGTAGCCAGAGTCGGCAACAGCACGAAGCAGGTCGGTCGAAAGACCGAGGTTACGAAATGTCATGGATGCGATCGCTCCTAGTAATGCCCCTATCCCAAATCAAATACCTGGGGCCAGTCTAAGAGCAGAAAATTTATGGTTCAGTTGGATAGCTTGAATCAGCTTTTTTCCAATGCGTCAGTAACAGACCGGAATGTACTCGCAGATATTTATTATAACAGAAATCATGACTGGATCGGGAAGAAGCATTGCAACGATTGCAAAATTTGATTAAAAGTGTGCTTCCCGAAGGGATGGAAAGCGAAGCGAATCGCAGTTCCCAAACCTCGGAAAGAGAGCAAACCAAATTGCAGTTCTCAACAGAAACGTATGGATAGCAAAACTAAGCGATCGCCAATCAAAACTCTACGAAGAAAAGTTACTGATGAGTAGCAATATTTACTAATATCATCAATTCTCCTACTAAGTAAAACAGCACCTCCAAGTTTTACCTGGTTGCTTATATTAACTTCGCTAATTTTAAACTAACTTCATAAGAAAGACTAGGATTTAGGTTGAGAGTTAGTAGTATTAGCTACAAAGACAAGCCTAGTGCAGATATATATTAATACCAGTGTCAAGAAAACTTGATATAGCTTTGCGTTGCTCAATTTTGAGGTTTTAAATGTCCAGCAGTGATACCTCTTTACTTAACTCAGCTTCTTCACTAGAAACCGCCGATGCGATCGGTTGGGAAAACAGCAAACCAGATCGAATTCTCTCAACCGAAGAACTAAATGTATTGAATGTGCGTTCTAATTACAAGGGATTGGTGCAACTTGCTGGACATTTAACTGTAATGGTTGTAACCGGGTATCTGTGGGCAAATTATGCCAATTATCTTCTGCTAGCAATACCAGCTTTAATCGTCTATGGCGTTAGCCTCGCTACCATGTTTGCACCAATGCACGAATGCGTTCATCGTACTGCGTTTGCCAATCATCGCTTAAACGATATAGTGGCTTGGTTGGCGGGTTTACTATCCTTCTATAACAGTACCTTTTACCGTCGATATCATAAATGGCATCACCGCTACACGCTGATTCCAGACAAAGACCCCGAACTGACCGACCTCAAGCCTACCAACCTGTGGGAATACTTTTTAGTAATCAGTGGTTTACTTTGGTGGTGGGGTAAGTTAGAAACATATTTCCGCATTACCACAGGTCAATTAGAAGACTATCCGTATATTGCTGAAACAGCACGCGATGAAGTGATGCGTTCGGTGCGGCTGCAAATGGGAGTTTATGCAGGGGCGATCGCACTTTCGATTGCTTTTCAACAACCCTGGTTTTTACTGTACTGGTTACTGCCTTTAGCCGTCGGACAACCGATTTTACGAATGATTTTACTAGCCGAACATACTGGCTGCATGAATGACGCCAACTATTTGACCAATACTCGCACCACCTTAACCATTGCACCGATCCGTTTTTTGATGTGGAATATGCCTTTCCACGCCGAACACCATCTCTATGCTTCTATTCCTTTCCATGCTTTGCCTGATGCACACATCAAACTAAGTCCTCATTTTACTTATATTGAATCAGGCTATCTAAATTTCAACCGAAATGTAATTGCCAATTTAGGGCAGGATAACTCATGACCCGTTCTCCTGGTTGTTTTATTTTGGAGAACTTCTCTTTGCAATGCCAAGCAGTGCTGCCCCAGGCGAAGTTAATTTATCAAACTTATGGAGAATTGGCAAGCGATCGCTCCAATGTCATTCTCTATCCCACCTCCTACGGCGCACAACACACAGACATCGACTGGCTGATTCGTCCTGATGGCATTCTCGACCCAACTCGTTGGTTTATCATCATTCCCAATATGTTTGGCAACGGGCTTTCCACTTCCCCCAGCAATTGCGAGGACTGTAAACTAACCGAACAAGGATTCTGGTTGACGCATCTCGATAACGTATTAGCCCAAGAACAATTATTACGCCAAGTCTTCCACATCGAGCGTTTAGCACTGGTTTATGGTTGGTCGATGGGCGCACAGCAAGCTTACCATTGGGGCGTATTGTTTCCCGATCGCGTCGAACGCATTGCAGCTGTTTGTGGGACAGCACGTACCACCGACCACAATCGTATTTTCCTTGAAAGCTTGCGGACTGCATTGACGGCTGACCCAACTTGGACAGGTACTCGTTTTGAGGGGATTCCAGAACGGGGATTTCGCGCCTTTGCCCGTATTTATGCTAGTTGGGCTGCTTCTCAAGCTTTCTACCGAGAGAAAATTTATCACAAACTTGGTTACAACTCTTTAGATGATTACCTATTGCGGTTTTGGGAAGCTAACTACCGCAAACGTGACCCCCATAATTTGCTGGCAATGATTGATACTTGGCTGTACTGCGATGTCAGTAATAACCCAACTTATCAAGGAGATTACCAACGTGCTCTCGCTTCCATTCAAGCCAAAACTCTAGTCATGCCTGCAACTACAGATTTGTATTTTACCCCGTCAGATTGTGTGGCGGAAGCGGCGTTGATTCCCAATGCACAATATCGATCGATTGACTCAATTTGGGGTCATCGCGCTGGTAATCCTTACCAGAATCCTGACGATGCAGCCTTCATCCGCAAGGCAGTTGGGGCATTATTGGCTAACTGAACAAATCATTTTTAATAAAATCTAAAATCCGAAGATGACTACTCTGCTTTCTGACATCGCCCGCGAAAAAGAAATTCGTTATTTCCTAATCTGCTTCACCGATTTTTTTGGCGTGCAACGTGCCAAGTTAGTACCCGCCCAAGCGATCGACACGATGGCAAATGGTGCCGGATTTGCTGGGTTTGCGGCTTGGTTAGATATGACACCCGCCGATCCAGATGTCCTAGCAATTCCCGATCCTAACAGTTTGTTCCAACTTCCTTGGCAACCAGAAGTCGCTTGGATGCCTGCGGATCTCTACACGATGGATGGACAACCCGTAACACAAACTCCCCGTCTGGTTTTGAAGCGGGTTTTGCAACAAGCGCAAGACATGGGTTATAGCGTTCGTACTGGGGTAGAGTGCGAGTATTTTCTGCTGTCGCCCGATGGAAAGCAAATTTCTGATGGACGCGATCGAGCCAGTAAACCTTGTTACGATCAGCAATCATTAATGCGCCGTTTTGATGTTATTTCTCAAATCTGCGATGGGATGCTCAAACTTGGTTGGGGGGCTTATCAAAATGACCACGAGGATGCTAACGGTCAGTTTGAGATGAATTGGATGTATGCCGATGCCCTAGCGACAGCCGATCGCCATGCTTTCTTTAAGTATATGGTGAAGGCGATCGCCGAAAAACACGGCTACCGAGCTACGTTTATGCCCAAACCTTTCCCTCACCTGACTGGAAACGGTTGCCATACTCACATTTCTGTGTGGGATAGTGCTGGAAATACCAATCTTTTCCACGACCCCCAAGGAGAATTGGGACTTTCAACCTTGGCTTATCAGTTCATCGGTGGGGTACTGCATTCAGCAGAAGCTTTATGCGCTTTCACCAATCCTACCGTTAACTCTTACAAGCGCCTTCATGCACCTGTGACCGCTTCTGGCGCTACCTGGTCGCCTAATACTGTTAGCTACGCGGGTAACAATCGCACCCACACTATCCGTATCCCCGATGCGGGGCGTTTCGAGTTGCGTCTGGCTGATGGGGCAGCAAATCCTTACCTTTTACCTGCTGCTTTAATTGCAGTCGGTTTGGATGGGATTGCCCAAAAACGCGACCCTGGTCTACGTTATGAGAATAATAATTATACCCATCCACTGCCGCTTGGAACGGTTAAACTGTTACCGACCAACTTGCTTGATGCGCTGCGATGTTTGGAAGGGAATACTGTGTTATCCCAGTCTCTCGGTCAGGAGTTTGTTGCTTCCTATTTAAAGTTGAAGCATCAGGAATGGCATAATTACAGCACTTTTATTAGTTCTTGGGAGTTAGAAAATACTCTTGATTGTTAGGCAGAACCGAGAAAGCGAGGTAACTAATGCCTGAGTAAATCATTAGATCGTTTCTAGAGCAACAGGTTTAGTTGGAGGTGGAAAGGCAGTATCTAAAGCAGCCAATTCATCAGCACTGAATTTTAAATTTAAAGTAGCATAATTCTGTTCTATATGATCGATTCGACTAGATTTAGGAATGGCAATTATATTTTCTTGATGTAACACCCAAGCTAAAGCTATTTGAGCAGCAGTAACTCCCCGTTGTTGTGCTAAAGTATTGAGTGTTCCATTGTTCAGCAAACGTCCTTGTTCGATAGGAGAATATGCCATAATCGGGATGTTACGTTCCCGACACCAAGGTAATAAATCCCATTCAATTCCTCGCCGCATCAAATTATAGAGAACTTGATTAGTTTCGACCGCATTTCCACCTTTCAATTGACTAACTTCTTTCATATCCTCTACATCAAAATTACTCACGCCATAGCTGCGAATTTTGCCTGCTTGTTGTAATGTTTGAAATGCTTCTAGTGTCTCAGATAACGGTATAGAACCGCGCCAGTGCAGTAGGTAAAGGTCGAGGTAGTCAGTTTTCAACCGTTTGAGGCTTCGTTCGCAGGCTGCGATTGCACCTTGTTTTGAGGCATTATGAGGATATACCTTGCTGACTAGAAATACCGATGAACGACGAGAAGCTATTGCTTGCGAAATTACTTCTTCTGCACCGCCTTCTCCATACATTTCTGCTGTGTCAATTAAAGATAAACCCAAATCCAGCCCATGACACAAGGCATTTATTTCGTTTTGGCGATTTCTGGCATTTTCTCCCATCTGCCAAGTACCCATACCAAGAACGGGAATTAATTGTCCAGACGGTAATTCAAGAGTTCGCATGGCACTTTTCATCCTTTAGTCGGTTAATATGATTGAGATAAGATAAATGATAAACAATTGAGGTAAAATTTATCATGAACCTAAGAAGTATCGTTTTAGCTACTGTTTGCAGTTTACCGTTTTCTTTATCTTTATCATTTGCAGTAGGAGGGATACCAACATCGAACCAACCGTGTCAAGCTTATTTAGATACCAGTCAAGGAATTGATGATGAAAAGAACAACTGTCCCATAACAGTAGGAAATTTTTCAATTCGAGGAACTTTTTCTAACTCTAATTGGCAGGCTTCTTTTTGGGCGTATGAACCTGCTTATTACATTCTCCATGTTAAAAACAAGCAAAATGGTAATGTGATTAACTTAACAGGTTTCAATGTCACGGGTACGACAAGCCGACCGCAATACCGATTTACCGATTCAGAGCGAAATGTTAACTATATTGTAACTTTTAGATATTCAGACCCCAATACAATCCGATTGGAAATCTATCAAAACAATCGAGCGATTGCCAATGAATTGCTTACACGGGAATCAAACCAACTCATTGGTGGGCCTTGATGTAGTAAAAAAAACTGGCGATCGTGGTTGATTATACTATTTACTTAAATGAGAAAAATATTGCTGGGTTTGATATGCCGATGCACTAAACCCTTTGCTTTACCAACCGTACTGTCTGCCGATTAACTAATTACTTACTAGCATTCTTCTTCCGACTCGTTCTAGATTTAGCTGGTTGATTTTGAACTGGTTTAGTAGCAGCTTCCTCCACCGCAGGTGCATCATTTTCTGGAATTTCTGACTGACCAGAGGTAGGAGATTCTATTCGCTCTTGAGGTAATGCTTTGTCATCGCTACCTTCTTTAAGCTGAACCAGTTCTTGTTGAAGATTACCAAATTTCTCGTACAGTTCCTTGAGTTGGTTTTCTAAAAATTGATTGCGTTCGGTTAAAGCTTGAATGGTTTGAGCTTCACTCGTACTTTCCGTCCCAAACACGGGAGCAGAAGGTAGAATCGGTTGTGCTACGAGTTGAGCTTTCAATTCATCAATTTCATTTACTTTACTAGCTAGATTTGCTTCCAACCTTTGCGATTTTATCAGTAATTCTCGATTTCGCTCTGCCAGTTGGGTAACTTGAATATTTAGTTTATCCCGTTCTTGACTTACAGTATTTAAAGTAGTGCGAAGTTCGCTAGCTTGTTGTGCTTGAACATCTGCATCCGTTACCTTA
>DATNQN010000084.1 GCA_036703985.1 Leptolyngbyaceae cyanobacterium | reverse complement strand
TCCCCATCCCCCCATCTCCCCATACTGAATTAAGCTGCTTCTGCTGCTTCTTCTGTTTCCTCAGACTCAGGCGCTTCTTTGCGTGCTTCTTCTTTGAGAGTTAGATAGCGGATCACTTCTTCACTCAGACGCATCGCCCGTTCCATTGGGGCGACAAAGCTACCATTGCCTTTGTAGTTCATCTGTACGTAAACACCGTCTTTTTGTCTTTTGATTTCGTAAGCTAGTCGGTGTTTTCCACGATTCTGCACTTCGATATCTTGAGCGCCATTATCCCGCAATATGCTTTGATATTTTTCAATTGCTTGGTTAACTTGCTCGTCCGTCAAATCGGGACGCAGAATGTACATGGTTTCGTAGTTATTCATCTCAATTTTCTCCTTATGGACACATAGGCTACTGCCAGCTAGCCCTATAGCAGCAGTTTCCAGCAGGCGATCGTCAGTGGTTGTTGCCTGGGGCAGAACTACTGACTGATGACCGCATGAAGGATCTTTTTGCGATCGGGCTAAAGTAGCAAGGAATTGCCAGACTTACGATTATATCGCACTGTCGTCATTGTGCTGTAGGGGCAGCTAGTAGTTTACAAAAATCATACACCTTCAGTCGGAGGCGTCATCGCTTTATGTTTTTTAAGTGAAGCTTAATTAAAATCGTTGACATTACGGATGTAAAAAAAATACTTTGATGAAAGTTAGTATTGTTGCAAGCTAAATATCAATGTTTTTGTGCTTACAACTACTATTAATGGCAAAATTTACTTTTTTTACAAAAATTAAGTTACATGGCTACTTCAACTTTAAACAAAAAGTTCTCTAAACTTGTGATTGGTGCAGCTGCGATCGCCGCAGGGACAGCTTTCGCTAGTGCGGGGACTGCTAATGCAGCAATGTTTGCGGTGGGCGATGCGGGAAGGTGGGGTACAGGGGGAGAGAACACTTTATCTAACCTGGGTTTCAATATGGTGAGCTTTTCCAATAACCCAGCCGTCCCTGGAGGGTTTACTCCTGTCAATCAAATCTCGTCGCCGTCTAACACCATAAGCTTCAGCAACACGGTTTATAAAGCCTACGTAGGTACTGATTGGGCTAAATTGCAAGGCTCGCGCTTTAACAACGGAAGCGCGGTGTACTTTAACGGAGGGTCTAACACTACGACTTTCTCCTTTGCGAAGCCTGTTTCTGCGTTCGACTTTATTGTAGAGACGAACTCATTGGCACCCATTGTGTTCAATCTTACGGTAAAAGCCTTTGGCGGCGTTAGTGAAACTCTTACTCAAGGTTTGCAAGGTAATGTGGGTGGCAAGTATTTCGGCTTTTATACGACCGGTACAGACCTAATATCTTCTATCACGATCGCTGCTCCCTCTGGAGCGGAGGGTTTTGCGATGGGTGAATTTCGCCTCAGCGATAGTAAAAAGGACGTTCCAGAACCTGCTTCTGCTTTGGGCTTGCTAGCTTTAGGTGCAATAGGTACTGGTTCGATGCTCAAGGGCAAACGGCAACAGAAATCATCAGTAAAAGCTTAACTTTAAGAGAATGGGTGCAACTACCAAGGATTCCCAATAATAAGGATGGGTAAATCGGACGTTCCATAATTAACTTAATTCAGTAGGTAAAGGAATGCTATTTCTGCTATTTCGATTTCCCACACCTGCCAATATGATTCAACTCATCTCATAGCCAAACAGAAGTAAAGGTGATATTTTGATACACCGTTAGAAGAATTTGAAGATTAACGATTTAGATTGAATAATTATCGGTCACTATTGCATAATTGATCCCAAAGAAGCATAATTTCTTCTGACATATTCTCGAAAAACCGGAGGCAAATCAAACGAAATTCGATCGCCCTCTACTGATTTAACTAAATAGCGTTTACTTAAAGATTGCAAACCATTAATTAAGTCTGTTGATGAGCAGGATAAAGCTTGTCTTAAATCTTCTCTTGACATCGGTTGATTAGCTTTACTTAATTCTCTAATAATTTGTTGTTCGATCGTTGACATTCTTTCAAATAATTCATTAAACTGAAATTTCATATCTTCCGTCAAAATCAAACTATCCTCTTTAATAAACTCAGATACTTTACCACCAAATATATTTCTAATCAAATTACCGATCTCTTTTAAATAAACCGGATTACCTTCATAGAGATTAAGTAGCGTTAACCAACTTTCCTCATCTTTCAATCCCAGGCTTTTTAGAATTTCGGTATTATTTAATCCTTTTAATTCCAAGCACTTAACAGGATATACATCTTCATCTAAGCAAAACATCTCTTGGCATTGTTCTTGACTAATTAAGATTAAACTACTTTGATGTTCGATTTCAGTTATTTTTGTAAAAAAGCTTTTATAGTTTTTGTATTGAACTTGGTACTGTCCGGCAAATTGTCCTTTGGTAAATAATTCTTGCACATCATCAAGGATGATTAAACATTTTTGCTGGCGTAAAAGGTCGAAAAGTTGGGTTAATTTATTGTCAGTTTGAATAAGTTCGGAATTAATAAGTTTGAAAATTTCAGTAATGATGGTATCTAAAGATGGGGAGAGTTTGATGCTTTTCCAGATGATTGCATCGAATTGTGATAGGTTGAGGTCAACGAACTGTTTAACGAGGGTGGTTTTACCTATTCCACTGAGTCCTAAAACTGAGATGAGGCGAGAGTTTTGGGTGGTTAGCCAGTGGGATAGGGTTTGGAGTTCGGTTGTGCGATCGTAGAAATGAGTGATTTTGGGTGCTAGGGTTAAATCGTGGTAACTTGTATTTTTGGTCGTTTTCTCTTCCTTATTGATAGATTGATTTGGATCTGGGTGAGGATAAAACGGACAATAGGTAATATTAGTATTTACACCAACAAAATGAGAATTAATAACTCTCTCAATTGCCCAGCCAAAATTAGATTTATTAATATTTTCATTTAGCTGTTCGGATAAAGTCTTAAATAACTGACGACTAACATCTCCAACATAGTTTTTATCATAGCCACATTCATCTGCAATTTGATTATAAGTTTTTCCTTGCCAAACTCCTTGAATGACATCTTTTTCCAGATCATCTAGGTGTTTACCTGTTTGTTTTTCGACTATTCGATCTACAAATTGTAAAACTTCCGTAATAGTCATAGAGGCTAGGTAGGATAAGAATTTTGGAGATTATAGCTTAGTATAAACCAACAAAATCATGTTTTTTCTGGGTTTTACTTAAAAATTTGTTATAAAAATCCGATAAAACCTGTTTTTTTCAGTTAGTAGCGTTTAACACAGGGGATTTACTATAAGACAAATGACATTTTACCGATCAGATAAATTTCTACTTTTTTAAGTAATACAGCGCAAACGGTAGAGAGCAGGGTAAAAATGAAGCTTATTCGTAAACTTGCTGCAATTGGGGCAATATCTGTAGTTTTGGGGGGATCGGCTTGGCAAGTAGCACAAGGACAACAGCGCACCACTTCTCTATTTTCGACTGATTGCGTTCGAGGCAGAGGTATGAGAAGCAGTCAGCAGGATATCTCTATCGGTAGAGAAGTATTTACCGAAATTTTTTATATGACTACTAGCGACTCATTAATTACCTGTCGGATTAGACCTGCTGGCTCTCCCCCCAGATTTAAAACTCTCCGTTTGGCCTTTGGTGTTACTGATGATACGAGAACTCGTAAGCCTATAGAGGTCAACGTTTACCTTGATGGAAATCTGGCTGCTTCCAGATCGCTGTCCCCAGGTGAAAAATCCCTTTTATTATTGGATGTCAGCAACGTAAGTAGTGTTGCAATAGAAGTTCCTAACAATAATCCTAACAGCATATTCGCGGATCGAGTTTCGTTTGTCCAAGCCCTACTTGAGCCTATTTCCTCTTCTCCTGGCCAGAGGTATTAATTATGAGTCTCAACAGACGTAAATTTACTCAATTAGCTATTTTAGGTGGCGCGTCCTTGGCAACTACATCTGGTATATTTTTCCCAAAGCCAGCAGAAGCATTCATTATTCCTTTTTTGCTTAGAGCATTATCATCCCGTGCAGTTTTTGGGGGTTTAATACGTTATGCAGCTGGCAGAGTAATTAGACGCGCTTTATCTAGTGGTTTTGGTGCTGATTCTGCCCTCTCTCAAGAACAACTATTAGCCATCCAGCTTGCTGACCAACAGTTTGTCGAACGCCAATTTAGCAGAAACCAAACAGAATTAGCACAAGCACAAACAACGATTTTTTGGGGTCAGGAAAAACAGGATACATGGCAATTGCCGAATGTTGGGTTTGGCTTTGTTCAGAAGTTTGACAGTAAAAACAGCACTGCGAAAATTACTGGCCCTACAATGACAGGTATTCATGTTGCGACTGAGGTATTAGCAAAACAGGGACTTCCTCCTAATTTGGTTGCACAATTAATTCTGCCAGTGCATTCTGGATTTGATGATTGGTGTAGTTGGGAAGGAGATACTTTTTCTGATGCAAGAGGGAACCGAAATGTTTGTTTTCAAAACTATCGCACAGTTTTGGGTGAAGTTACTTCTCGCTATGATTTAATTCAATCTGGCCCAGGCGGACGTGGCAATGTCGAGGTAATTGTTGAAGGTGGTGGTCAGCCGCGCCGAAATATAATTGTTGAAGTCAAATTTGCCTAAGATTTTAGCTATGAAAATACCTTTAAAACTAACGGCTTCATTACTTATAATTCTAGGATTGTCTTTCCAAGCTGAAGCTAAAAATTTCTACAAATCTCAGGAATCTGTAAGTAAAATCGGTGTTTCAGCCAATGGTGTAAATGAAATTTTCTTGAAAAGAGAAACTATCATCCCACGACCTAGAAGAGGTAATTTGAATGAGGCTTTGAGAGGATTCAGAACGCAAACTTTTAGAGTAAGTCGTTCTGTATATTTTACGTTGAACCGAGACGGAATGCGGCATATTTTCCAAAGTCATCATCCTAAGTATTGGGATGGTTCACGAGAACAGTACCAAACATTTTTTGATGAAGATATGGATTATCGTGATATTGTACGAGAAATTAGAAAGGTAGTAGAGGAAAATAAGGAAATCCTCAGTAGTATCAGTGCTAATCAACAGTGTCAAGTTAGCGGTACATTGGGTATATTAAATCGAAGAAGTTATGTTTTAGGTGTGAAATCAGGTAGGCTTATAGGTCAGTTTTTCCCAAAGCATCGAAATTACCAACTTACAAACCCCTGTCGCTAGATAAATTATTTATTAGGCTATTATTCACCCAAATCAACTAGCAAGGAGAATCTCTGATGAAAACATCTCGTTTCAAATCAGTTTTGGCTTTACTTGTAACTGCTGTGATTCTGTTGTCTGATGTTGGTGCAGCATTTGCTAAACCTCGCATTCGTTTAAATCGGAGTCCTCGCAATCCAACACCTCGTACTGGTATTATTGGAACTCGTCTTCGCGGTTTTTTACCCAATCCCAGCAATCACGGTCAGACCCGAAGGAGACAACGCAACATTCCTGCGAGAGAGATACTTCAAGCAGTTCGAGAAGGTAGGGTTGTTCGTCAACCGCATCGACGTGGACAGAATGGCAGACCCAGAGTGCGCTATGAAGGTCGCAATGCTACTGTAGTGACACAGAATGGCAGAATAGTAACTACTTTCTGGAATAATCAGCGTAACCGCAGCCGTCAACGCAGCGCCGCAGAAGGAAGCCCGATTCCTTTTCCAAATCGGAATCGCTAGCAGCACCAAACCCTCAGAATAGAATTCTGGGGCTATACAAACCAAGTCCGCCTGCGCGGACTAACCGAAAATCAAGGGTTTTGTAACCTGCGTAAGCAGGTTTCGTTTGTGTAGCTGCGGTTTCAACCGCTAAGGTGCTATCTATGAAGTAAATTGCCATCTAACGCCGTTCCTCAATGATAGTTTCAGAAACAGGCTTTCCCTCGATCTGAATTAAATTTCTTTCCGCGATCGGTTGATATGCAGGATGCCTAATCTCCTTAACTAATCCTGACTTAATCAGAGCTTGGTGAAAAGCTGATTTATTAAGAGCTTCTTCCCGTTCAGTAAGAGATTTTTGAATTGCTTTATTAAGTTCTTTAATTTCTTCTATTTCAAGGGTATCAAGCTGTTCAATTATTTGATTCAAATTTGTTGCTGCCATAATTTTGCGAAATTAATAATTGAAAATATTTAGTTTAGACTCTTTGCTAGCGCCATTGTAACATAAAGTTTAGAAAGCAGTTCCTTTAGCACTATTGATAACTGTACTTTATATATCGTCTCGTACTTTTTGCCAGTCAGTTACTCTTCCTGCGACAACATCCTGTTTACCCCGCTCAAAAGCTTCTACAAAACCAGGAATTTCTAACAATTCCTCAGTTGCTTCGTTACTTTCGCGTTCTGCCAAATAAGCTAAAAAATCAGCAGCAACACGCAATCGTTCAGGGGATAATCGATCGACGTATTCTTTGATTTGTTGGCGAATCTCGTTAGTGGTGTTCATCGATAATTGCGGTGCGTTTGTGCAGCGTGCTTAACGGCAATATCACTTACCCATTGTAATCTGTAAGTTCTGTTTTCATAATAGTTCGTAGTGAGGACTTTAGTCCTCGGAATGAGGACTGAAGTCCTCACTACAAACATAAACTAGGATATACGTTTTTCAGGTAAGATCGCGATCACCAAGGATTGCCAATCATCGTAAAAGAAGCCCAATAATAAGGATGAGTAAAACTGACATTGCCTAATTGACTTAATTCAACAGGTAAAGGAATACTATTGCGATTTCCCACACCTAATAATTGACCGTTTTCTAAACGTACTTCTCCGGTTAATAATGCTACTTGCGCTTTTCTAAGAGCTTCTGCACGAATGGGGGCAGTTTGCAACTGTTCGTAAAATTCTGTCATCAAACCCAATGTGCCTTCATCGCTGACATACCACAAACTAGCTAGGGTAGTTTTTACTCCGGCTTGGATTGCTAGTCCGCCAAAGCCTAATTCTACATCTAAATCACCGATCGCAGTTCGACAAGCACTCAGTACCAAAAGGTGTACGGGGGGGTCGTTCCAGCTAAAATCGCGCATCTGGTCGATTCCCAGTTTAGTATCCCAAAATTGGATAAAAGAATTTCTGGGTGGCCCTGGTAAAAATTGGGCGTGGGTGGCTAAGTGTACGATGCCAAATGGTTTTGCCGTGCGTAAAGATTTGAGATTATTAACTGTAAAATCTTCATTGATCGCTACTTCACCAGACCAGAGTTGATTGGCGATAGTTGATAATTCTACTGGGACGGCTGGAAGGGGAGATAAATCGGTAAATTTGTCTGCACCCATTGCCAGTACAGATGAGTTTTTCAGACTGAAATAACGGGGATTGGTTAAACTGAAACTGGGCATCAGAGAAACGCTATATCTCTCTACTAAAAATTGCTTACCATCGTTAAGGGCAGCTACTGGCAAAGATCTTAAACCAGCATCGGGAATAAATACTAAATTTTCAATTCCTTGGGCTTTTAAAATTGGTTCTATGGGGGGAATTAACCATTGATAAAGTTGTTGTGCAGGTTGTAAATAGCTGGTAGTATCTAGTTTGGTTTTATCGGTAACTTCCGATTGAAATTGTTTGGCAACAGCCATGATTTGCGATCGCGTAAGATTAGGTAAGCGCTGACGCTTTGGCAAACCTTCTGCCGTGACTAATACTATTTCTACTTCATCGCTGGCTTGACTTTGACAACTCCCCCTTTGTATGCTTAAATTACTACTATCAATTCCATCGATCGAGCTATCTTGCACTGGTAGTGCAGAACTAGTCGAACCCGATCCTACCTGTTGCAATTGCTGTCTGGGACAAGCTACTAATCCATCTAATCCTTGTCTGTTGCGACCGAATACGATATAGAGAAGGGCTGTTTTAACGCCAGTTTGTTTGTCTGCTTGACGAAGTGATGCTTGAATTTCTGACAATGTTTTGATGGTAACTGGTATCACTGGAGTATTTTGAGCAATATAAGCTTCGTATTGTCTGGTAAAGACTTCTTCCAGCAGTCCCAATTCCGAGTCTATCGGCGTTCTCGGTACGCTTTCAATGATTGTTTGTTCGCCAGTATTTTGTTCCCTGTTGAGAGTTTGGGAAATTTCTGACGGGATATCAGTTTCTGGCGGTGGTGGCGGTGGTGGCGGTGGTGCAGAAGTAATTAATTGGATATTACCGATCGTAAACGGGCCGGGGAAGCTTTGGGTAGGTACAATAGTATCGACGCCAGTGGTTAAGGCAGCTGATGAACCGTTCGCGGCGGAGGAACCTACAATAAAAGGGGTGTTTAAATCGCCGCCGCCATGACGGATAATGATGGAACCGGGACTGGTGCTGCCTGCGGTGGAAATGCTGCTATCGATACCGTTGCGATCGATAAACGAACCATTGGATCGGAAAAAGCGAGCCGTGGTAATATCTACACTACCGCCAGCGCCGTCGTTTCCGCCTTGTGCTTTGAGAGTTCCCACTTCCACATCATTGGGAGGGTCGATGAATACCACACCGCCTTTTCCAACGGTGGCGCTGACATCGATGTTGCCCAGAGAAATGCGATCGCCTGACACTACAGTAACAGAACCGCCTGCGGTTTCTCCCGTCGATCGCAAATTTTTACCGATGACGGCTCCCTTTTCACTATAAAGCGCGATCGCACCTCCGGCACCTTTGGCAGAGGAAGCATCTAAATTGCCAACTTCTACGTTACTGTTATTGCTAACGGCGGTGATGTTGCCATTATTAGAAATGATATCGGCGGTGCGGATACTGCCATCTGTGCGTAAGTCTACACCGACACCAGTTGTTATTACATTTCCTTGCAAGTTAATTTCGCCAGTTCCATTGGAATGTTGCAAGCTAGCTGCTTCAATCGTAGAAGCAACTGTCAGATTATTGGCGCTACTAATCACGATATCGCCAATTCCTTTCACTGGTGCGTTGAAGGTAACATTTCCATTACCGGGATTGAGGAATAAGTTATTAGCGCGATCGCCTTGGTTATCTATAATATTGAAAGCGATATCATTTCCCGCACCACCACTGAAAGTAGCATCATCGGTGAGAGTGATGGGGATATTAAATGATAAACCGTTAGTAGTATTTATCCCACCAGCAACAAAAATTCTTTGTCCGTTGATATCCAGATTTGCTAAAGGATTGACAGCACCAACCGCACCATTAAATCGCACGTTTCCGCTACCTGCATTCAGTGTGAGTTGACGGTTGCCATCAACGATACCATTAAAAACGATATCGGCTTTTCCAGTAGAAAGGGTGACATCGTTACCTAAGATAATTCTACGACCGATCGCAATACTTTCCCCTGCCGTTGTAATGTTGGCATTTAAGGTAGTGGTGGCGCTATCTAAGGTAATGGAAGCATTACCGATACCAGTAATTAAACCATTGACTTGCATTGCACCAGTACCACCACGAATGGTTACCGGATTGTAAAACGTGACATTATTAATTGTGGTATTACCAGTGCTATCATCGCGTCCGATGATAATATTGCTGAAACCATCTTGTAAAAAGGCAATTTCCGATGTGGTGATATTGAACGCGCCCAATATTGGCGTGCCGATTGCTACATTCGCATCCTGGGTGGCAGGCTGAAGCGTTAAAGTATTCGTACCGCTGACGATATCGCCAAAATCAATCTGTCCGGCGGTTAGAGTGAGGGGGTTATTGTTGGCGGATAAGGTGGAAGCAAATACGATCGCAGCAGTACCGGGATTAAATGTTACATTGCCTGTTAAGATAACGGGAGCGGCGAAGCGGATATCATTATTATTAGTAGTAATATCGCCAGATGTGAAAATGGAACCTTGACCGATTTGGTTAAATTTTCCGGTGAGGTTCATATCAGCGGTATCGGCAATATTTACTTGTCCGCTATTATTAAGAGTGACACCACCGTTGTTAGTGGCGGTAATCGCGGAATTGAAACTAAATTTGTTGCCAGTTAAGTTGATGCCAGCGGGGGTATTGGTATCCAAACTTCCCAAAATCGTCGTTCCCGTACCAGATTGTTGGGTGATACTAGCGGCGGTGATGCTACCGTTAGCTAAAATATCATTGGCATTTTCGATAACTAAATTGCCAAGGCGCGTTTGAGAACCAATTGCACCACCAAAGGTGATATTTCCAGTACCGGAATTTAAAGTAAAATCGCGATTACCATCAACGATATCGTTAAATTCGATATCGCCACTGCCGCCAGTATTGAGAGTAATATTTCCCGTGAGAGTGACGGGACTGGCAAAACTTATATCATTATTATTAGTAGTGATATTGGCAGCGGTGGAAACTACACCAGCACCGATTTGTTTGAACGCGCCATCTAAATTAAAATTGGTAGTGGCAGCTAAATTCAGCGGACTGTTATTATTTATCGTGAAACCGCCACCGTTGGTAGTTGTCACGTTGCCGTTGAGGTTAAAGATATTTCCGATTAGGTTAATTCCAGTAGCGGTATTCGTATCTAAATTCCCGAAAGTGGAAGTACCCGTACCTGCATTTTGGGTGATGCTAGCGGCGATGATTCCGCCAGATGTAATATCATTGGCATTTTCGATAATTAAATTGCCGATTCTGATTTCGCTGCCAACTGCACCAGCGAAGGTGATACTACCAGCGCCGGGACTCAAAATCAGATCGAAATTTCCATCCACGATATCGCCAAATGCTATATCGCCTGCACCAGCACCAGTATTGAGAGTAACATTTCCCGTGAGGGTGACCGGACTGACGAAACTTATATCATTATTATTAGTAGTGATATTGGCGGCAGTGGAAACCGTACCTTCGCCGATTTGAGCGAACACACCATCTAAGTTAATTTTATTAGACGCGGCTAAAGTCAGCGGACTGGCGTTATCAATGATAAAACCGCCAGCGTTGGTAGTGGTGACATTACCATTGAGGATAAAGCTATTGCCTTTGAGATTAATTCCGGCGGCGGTATTCGTATCTAAATTTCCCAGATTGGAAGTACCCGCACCTGATTTTTGGTTGATGCTGGCAGCGGTAATGGAAGTTGCTTTGATATCGTTGGCGTTATCGATAATCAAATTACCGATTCGAGTAACTTCGCCAACTGGCGCATTAAAAAGGATGTTGCCAGTTCCGGCTTTTAAAGTTAAATCGAAATTGCCATCGACGATATTGCCAAATTGGATATCGCCGCCACCGATATCGGAATTGAGAACAACATTTCCGATGAGAGTAACCGGACTGGCGAAACTTATATCATTATTATTAGTGGTGATATCGGCAGCGGTGGAAACTGCACCAACACCAGTTTGTTTGAATGCACCATCTAAGAAGAAGTTGGTGGTGGCAACGAGAGTGAGAGGACTACTATTATTAATGATGAAATTGCCGGAGTTAGTGGTGATGACGATGCCGTTAAGGTTGAAGATATTGCCAGTGAGGTTAATCCCTTGAGGACTGTTGGTATTTAACGCGCCTAAGCTGGTAGTTCCCGTTCCAGATTTTTGGGTGATGCTGGTGGCGGTGATTGATTTGGCGGTGATGTTGTTGCCACTATTAATAATGATGTTGCCGAGACGAGTAGCGCTACCAATATCATCACTGACGGTGAGATTTCCGATGCCAGTTTCTAATGTGATATCGTTATTGCCATCAATTTTTCCATTGAATTGAATGTCACCGCCACTTGTTGCGCCAGTGGAGATGGTGACGTTTTTGCCAATTGCGGTATTGCCGGTGATGGTGATATTTCGATCGGCAGTGGTAAGATTGGCGTTAAGATTTGTCGCACCGTTAATCGTGATGCTGGCGTCGTCAGTTCCGGTAATCGCACCATCGACTAAAATTGTGCCGGAGGGAGATTGGATAGTTACCGAGTCTTGAAAAGAAATCGGATTTGCTAAAGTGATGATGCCACTGCCATCTTTTCTGCCAAAAACGATCGCGCTAAAGCCATCTGCTAAAGTGGTAAAGTCAGCGGCGGCGATATTTAAATTTTGACTTGCCGTAAATGGCTGTAGTTGAATGATACCTTTGCCTTTGACGGAATTGGCAGCACCGGTAAAGTTGATTTGATTGCTAGTTAAAGTGATGTTGCCAGTATCGATGATGCCCGTCGAGTCGATCGCATTTACAATAATATTGATGGGAGACTCAAATGCGATCGCACCTGCAATCCCACTGGCCGAACTAGATTTGACTGTACCAGAAGAAGTGTCGATCGTGCCAGCAGTACTCGTTGCGGTAATTGCGCCACCTTTCCCACTACCACCGGCACTCGAATTTATCCCACTTGCCGTAATATTGTTAAATGCTTTAACGGTGATATCTCCAGCATCTCCATTCGTAGCAGCAGAAGACATAGAAGCACTTACCGCACCGCTACTGCTAGTAACTTCAATCTTACCGCCACCCAACACACCACTGGCATTCCATCCCGAAACGATGATATCGTTGACGGCTTGAAAAAAGATATCCCCACCTTTTCCGCTACCACCATTGCAATTAACATCGCCGGAACAAGATATCGCGCCTGCGGTAATGTTACCAGTTTTCGTTAAATCAATTGTGCCACCGCTAATGGCAGTAATTTTTCCGCCATTGATGGTGCCTGGGGATAAAATGTCATCGGTGATGATATCGCCACCCGCTTCTAAAGTAATTTCCCCTCCACTTGCGCCAACTGATTGAGAGGAAATATCCTCATCTCCCCTTCCGATGATGTCTCCCCCGGCGGTAACGGTAATTTTTCCGCCATCGCCGCCATTACCTTTGGCGAGAATACCCCCATGTAAAAAGTCGCCGGGGGTATTGATGGTGATATCTCCCCCTTTACCCGTGGAGTTGGAAGCGTCTAGTGCGGCGATACTACTATCTATATTGCCGTTATTGCTGGTGATGGTAATGCCGGCGGGTGCGATGATGCTGGCGGTGGTGATGTTTTGATTGGCAATTAAATTAATCGAGGCATTGCCAACACCAGTCAGAGTACTGCCATTAAATATGATAGTTCCCGTTCCGACTGGTGATTGAATCGTTACCGGGTCTTTAAAAGTGATGGGTGATTCGATCGCAATTTTACCACTGCCATCACTTCTGCCTAGAGTAATCAAGCTGAAACCATCTTGTAATTTTGCCAAAGATGAACCAACATCTAAAATAGACGGGTCTGGCACTACCGTTGCGCCAAGTCGGATATTTAAACTAGGTGTAAAAGGCTGAATTATAAGATTACCCGTTCCGGTGACGGTATTTTGCAAATTAAGATTGTCGGTAGTGAAGGTGAGATTGTAGATATCCCCTGTTAAAGTAGTGCCAAAGGTAATTTTGCCAGTACCCGCGTTGAATTCGCTATCGCCTTTGAGAATTACCGGACTATTTAAAGTGATGTCGCTGTTAGCGGTGAAGATACCACCAGTCACTTCAATATTCTGTGCAGCTGTAATATCGAGTTTACCTAACGGCGCGTTTTTTCCCGCCACTGCTTGAAAGCGAATAGTTCCCGATGTACCTGCGGTGAGAGTTAACTGTTTCGTACCGTCAACTGTGCTGTTGAAATTTATATCGCCAGTCACTTTCCCTGTCGTGAAAGTAGCATCTTTGGTGAGGGTGACTGGTGTCTCGAAAGTGATATCGCTTCCCTGAGTACCGCCAGAAGAATTAATGTTACCGTTTACGTTAATAGTACCGTTGGCAGCACTAAAAGTAGCTTTGCCAGCATTGCTAAAACCGGAACTAGAATTAATATTGCCGATGGTGATGTTGCCGTTTTTGGCGGTGACGGTAATATCTCCACCATCGCCAACGCTAAGACTAGAAGTGTTTAGTTCCCCGTTAGTGGTATCGATATTGCCAACATTACTAATGATATCGAGATCGTTGCCCGGTGAGATAATATTTCCATTGGCGGTGATGGCACCTCCCTGAATTTTGACATCATCTTGGAAAAAGACTTTATTGTTAATGGTAACCGCACCCGTGCCATCCGTGCGTCCGATGGTGATGGAAGTAAAGCCATCAACTAAGTCAGCGATTTCTGCGGTGGTGATATTGAGTGCGCCTGCACCTTCTAGGGAGTCACCGATCGCAATTGCTCGACCAGTCGTGCTAGGCTCGAGAATAATGGTATCACCTGCGATCGGACCGCTAAAATTTATTTCATCCCCAGTCATTTGAATATTTCCACCAGCCGTCGCACCTTTAGCATTTATAAAGTCAAGTTCAATATTAGTTGCTGCTTTAACGAGGATATCGCCAGCAGTCCCCGCACTACTAGATGTGTTGATACCGCCATATCCGAAACCTACCTTACCGTTAGTGCTGGTAAGATTAACATTGCCACCAGTTAAACCGCCTCTCGAATCAACGGTAAAACCATTAATAGTAATATCGTTATTGGCTTTGACGGATATCGCGCCACCTTGATTATCGGAAGAAGAGTCGAGGTTGTCTGTGGTAATTTTACCACTAG
Source organism: Leptolyngbyaceae cyanobacterium (assembly GCA_036703985.1). Lineage (GTDB taxonomy): Bacteria > Cyanobacteriota > Cyanobacteriia > Cyanobacteriales > Aerosakkonemataceae > DATNQN01. The sequence goes on along the minus strand of DATNQN010000084.1, from coordinate 103,505 downwards.
TAGAAATGAGTTTAATCTCCCCACCATTAGTTACGATCGATCCTACTTCTAAATCATTTGTTGCTTCTAAATTTACGCTGCCAAATTTATCTCCCCCCGCGCCAGTTGTATTAAATCTTCCCGCAGTTAGCGTTCCTCCCAACGCCTGAAATGTAATTGCACCGCCTTCCGTGCGGATGAGATCGTTAACATCGGCAAATGCAATACTACCGCTAGTCGAAGTAATTTTTAAACTGCCACTAGTCAAACCTAATTTAACTAAATTGAATTCCGTTACACCAGGCGTTGCACCAGTTACATCGCCAATCGTGATTTGTCCGGTTGCTTCTAAAACTACGTTGGCATTTTCTCCCAAGGCGGCAATCTGTCCCCAAGATACGGTGTTTTCACCGCTATCTGCATCGCTAGCTAATATATTACTTCCATCAATCAAATTAGTATCTTGAGTTCCCGTCCCCGCTGCTTTATCGGTAATCGTTAATATGGCGGGATCGAGTAATAAAGTACCTGTTTTTCCGTTTGGCGCAGCAGCGTTTGCAGTTCCTTGAAAAACTAAGTTTTCTTTTCCCGAAACTTCAATAAATCCCCCATCTCCTGCATTTTTCCCCCCAGCAGCACTAATTTTACCATCAAAATAAGTAGTTTTATTCGCCCAAACAATTACTCGACCACCATCACCATTTTGCCAACTATCGGCGCTAATCGTCGAATCCTTACTAATAAATGCGATCTCGGAATTCGGTACTTTTCCCAAGCCGCGATAGTCGCCACCAATTCGCACGTTACCACCGCCGTTAATCCCGGAAGCATCGATGTTGCTGCTGACTACACCAACTTTATTACCTAATACGTTAACTTGTCCGCCTTTCTCTCCAGAAACGTTAATGTTGCCAGATGCAATAGCAGTGCTTCCATTTTCGGAAATGCGAATACCGGAACCTGTCAATACGATTTGTCCTGCTTCGCTAACGCTTACACCTGTTGCATTAACGCCACTTCCGCCAGTGAGTAACTGAGGTAAAGATAAAACTGGTAAATCCCAATTATTTGGTAAATTTTCGTTTTTTGTTGGGATTTGAATATCTAAACTTAAAACAAATCCTTCCTGACTGAGGCGCACCAATTTTTCACCCGGTACTGATGCTAAGGTAATCTGCCCTCCAGGTGCTTTTAAATTTCCCGTATTAACAACGTTTCCACCTAATAAAGTTAAACTTTCTCCCGTTCCAACTATTAAATTTCCGGAGTTAACTACGCTTCCCGGTTGCTGCATCGTAAACGCAAAACTATTTGGCGTTCCCACCAGAGAAGAATAATTATTAGTGCCAGCCGCATTAAACCAGTTATTATTAAAACCAATCCCGTTGGCAGTTGTCGCCAAAAATGAACCCGGTACGTTTAAACTAGCATTTGCACCAAATACAATGCCAGCCGGATTCATCAAAAATAGATTGGCATTGCTACCCGTTACTTGAATTAATCCGTTAATTCGGGAAGCGTCGCCGCCGATAACTCTAGCTAAAATGTTCTGAATTTCAATGGCAGATTGAAAGTTGGCAATCTCGCCATAATTGAGATTAAACTGAGTGAAACTGTGAAAAAGATTGGCCCGATCGCCTGAAGTTTGTCCGCCTGTGATATTATATTGATTACCTTGTGGATTTACGATCGTATTCGTGCCGTCTGGTGCTGGCGTGATTGATTGGGCAAAACTTGGCGTTATGCCAATACTACCCACAATGGGAATTGCCGCCAACCACAAACAAGCTTTCTGAAGATTAGCTACTTTTGAATTTCTCTTTTTTTGTAAAGAAAATCGTCCTTGAATTTGTTGATTTTCTCGATAAATTTGTAAGTAAATTTCCCATTCTCGATCTAATTTACGCCTTTGTAGCGCTTTTACCATTGCATTATAGGCGTTGAGAATTTGGGGAAGCCTTTTTTGCTGAGAAATACTACCTGAATGGTGACGATAATAATATAATGGTTCGTTGATTTGTCTAACTTCCGTCGCTTCGGAAAGTCTCAAGCACAAATCGTAGTCTTGAGCGCATTCAAATGTTTCGTCAATCCCTCCTACCTGCTCGAATACGCTACGGCGAATTAAGCGGAAGTGAAAAGTGATAAAATCAATTAACAGCCGCTCTGGGGAGTAAGGAATGCGGCATCTTTGTCCGTAACCGATGAAGTTGTTATGTTCGTCGATATCTATATAATCTGTATAAACTAAACCTATTTGTGGCTCTTTTTCTAATATTTTTACCGTTTCTGCCAGCGCCATCGGTGCTAGTAAATCGTCGCTATCTACCCATCCGATATAAGTGCCTGTAGTTTTTGCGATCGCGCTTTTGAGAGAACGGGTATATCCTTGATGCGTTGCTGCTACTACTTCGATTCTGCGATCGCGATTAGCATACTCCCGGGCAATTTCTACAGAGTTATCTGTCGATCCGTCATCCCAAATTAATAGCTCAAAATCACCGTTTGTCTGCTGTAGAACGCTTTTGATCGCAAAACCCAAGTATTGCTGGCGATTATAATTAATTATTACTACAGAAATTGGTGCTGACATAGCGTTATTCGTAGTTGTTTAATTTTGTTAAAGCCAACTGATTAATTTTGGAAAGCCACCCAGAAAAGTTTTTATGAATTAATTTTCGATCGAGAAGTAAGTAGGTAGGTGTGAAAAACCGAAGGTAGATTTGTAGGGGCTGGTTTAGTTAGAGTACTCGATATACAACCCCGTTTTATTCTATGTCAAAACCCGCCCTGCCTATGTACATTTATCCATAATACTTAATTCTCTAAGTCAATCGCTAAAATTAAGAATAAATTGGCGTGGCGCTGGTAGATGAATTTTCGGTTTTGACCTCTCCAATTAAATATTGGTATAAAACCTTACCTAATTGCCTTCGGGATTCTCGATAATGAATTCTTTTTTATATTCGTTCTATGATATCAACTTACTTCTAGATAAAGCCTTTTGAGAAATAAAGCTAAACAATTATTTTTTCTTAATTTAAACTAACCGTCATTTAAGGATTTGCCCTGCTAATTTCTATCTTTAGGTAGAGAAAATATCATAGATAATTTTATATTAAATCCGGGTTAGTTACCCCTCTATCTTTTTCTTCTTCTCTTTGTACCCTTTGCGCCTGGGGCTGTTCATTATCATGGGGGTCTTTAACTCGGACTTGGTATTATATGCGTTATGACTAAAGCCATAACGCATCAGGAAAAAGATGTTAGCGCTTCTCCCTCATCGCCTTTATATTCTGCAAAAATGCGGGTCTTTTAGAAGTAGAAGAAATATTTTCTGATTCGTCGTTAGAAGTAGGTAGCAAGGGTTCATCGGCAAAGGGATTGTGAAAGAAAGATCCGGTTTGGGGTGGTAAAGTTGGCTCAAATACAATTTCCGCGATACTTTTGAGCGCACCAGTGAAGGGAATGGCTAAAATTACTCCCAAAAGTCCGCCTAATCTCGCCCCCAATAATAAAGAAATGAAAATGATCACGGGGGATAAACCTGTCAAATTGCCCATAATGCGAGGGGCAATTAAATTATCTTTCACTTGCTGAAATGCGATCGCAATTGCCAATACTTGCAGCGCCAATAACCAATCGATAAAAGCTACTACAATTACTACCGTAGCAATTCCTAAAGTCGCGCCGATAAAAGGTATCACTTCCATGACACCAATGAAGACGGCAAACAATAAGAAAAACGGCACTCGCAGTACCCAAAAAGCCAAAGTGAGGGTAACTGCCATAAATAAGCCTAACAGTAATTGACCGGAAACAAAGCGCTGAAGATTGCGTTGCAGTGATTCTGTCAAAGCTTCTCGGATGGAGGGAGAAAAAATACTGGTGAAAGCTTGCCAAACTCGTTCCCCATCAATCAGCATATAAAACGAGATCACCAGAATCAGAATTAAATCTAATACCCAGTTAAACGTGCCTACTACTAAGCCTACACCTTTGGCTGCGATCGCTTCTGCTTGCGCCTGGATGCGTTCCAAAAGTTGCGAAGCTAAAATCCGCACGTCAAAAGGTAAGTTATGTTCGACACTCCAAATTTGAAAATTGTCTAATTGACTTTGAGCGGATTCTACCAAAGAAGGCAAGCCGATTATCAATTGTCGCCCTTGATTAAAGACTGGCGGTACTACCGTCAAAGCAATAAAAGCTACCGCAATCCCTGCTAGTAAATATACCAAGCCTGCTGCCAAACCGCGAGGTAAAAACGATTGCAGTACTTTTACCGGATAGTTGAGTAAAAATGCAATCAGGGCGGCTGTTAAGAGAATGCTGATCTGTTCTCCAATATACGCGATCGCGATCCAAGTTACCCAACCCGTCACGATAATTAACAGCCAACTGATCAGAAATTTCTGAAAAGGCGTAAATGTAGAATTGTCATTTGTCATCGGTCATTTGTCATGAATAAATTATTTCTCAGCCCCTTGATTTAGATACCGAGTTTTCATCTGATTGTACTTGGTCTTTCTCCCTCCCCGCAATCGCGATCGCGATCGTCACTTTCGTCCCATTCGTTCAAAACATCTTTCACCAGTAACTCTCGCAACCAAACTTGCGCTACCACTACGATCGGTAATGCCAATAAAAGGCCCAAAAAACCAAAAAACATTGCAAAAACTACTTGGGATAACAACGTAACTGCTGGCAGCAGAGATACTTGATGTTCCATACTAAAGGTGTCAAAATATTGCTTTCAACTTGCTGAATAACAATATAAAGTACAATCACCGCACCAGCTTTCCAAGGTTCTTCCAATAAAGCAAGTAAGGAAGCTTTTCAAAAACTTTACTGGTTTAATTATCCGTTTGAATGATTGGAAATTTATTTAAAAGTATATTTTATCTATTGAATATATATCCTTCATCTTGCCAAGGAATTAGTTAAGTAATTCATAATTTATTCCTAATGAGTCAGGTGAATCAATTTCTCGATCTAGTAACCTAGATTAATATCTATGTTTTAAAAAATATCAAATGAAACCAGAACGCCCTAGCAATATGCTAATTATGGTCTTTATTTCTATTTTGGCAATTTTTGGTATTTTTGTAATTGGTGCTTTGTTGAGTACGACATTTAAGACAAGCGATCGCCATCTTCCACAATTAAAAGAAACTGGCGATCGATTAGTAAATTAAATACTGGTAGCCATCGATCGCCCGGGCTTTAAACTCCGATCGCTGATTATCTAGCAGTGGGTGTAACTACTGAAATTTGAACGAGCGAGTATCTACTATTTAAAGTGTAAAATGACTCATTATCAATCACCGATTTGTAGTAAAATGACAATTCATGCAAATCGATCTGATGAAAAAGTAGCATAGCAGTTTATCAAGTCCGACCGATCGATCCGGCAATCGGACTCGATCGCATTATTGAAGTGCCATACTCAGAGTATATTTTAGATATGGCCGAACAAGCTGGCATCCGTCTTCCGTCTGGTTCCAAGCAAGGCAATTGTTAGGCTTGCTTGACTAAACTGGTTAGCTCAGAAGTAGGCCAAAGCAAACAACAATTTCTCCGACCAGAAGAATTAGCGGCGGGTTATACTGTTACCTGCGTAACTTATCCGATTTCTGATTGCACTTTATTAACCCATCAAAAACAAGGGTTTTATCGATCTTTGCTTTACTTGTGTTCCCAAACAGAAAATTTTCAATAACTAGTTCGACAGTTAACTCAATCTAAAATCTCAAATCTAAAATGGTTACGGGTCGATTACTGTATGAATATTCAGTTACTCATCAGGGACATTTGATTATTCCATTTGTTTATGGTGTAGCAGATCGGGAAGAAATCTACTCTTATCAATTGTTATCCGAACTGGGATGTAGAGGAAAGTTTCACAAAGTAGAAAATCCGGCTGGTTTTTACGCTAGCAACGTTTATAGCATAATTACAATTGCTAAAGACCATCTAGATGAGCATTCAGATGTGATAGACTCCCTCGATCTTTTTAAGATTCGCTATACTTATCGCCATAACTTAATTATTGTTTCCCAATTAGCTGGGAAATATTTTTATGACCATTATCCCCCAAAGGAATTAATGAATATTGCAGCACCGAAAATATTCCCATCAGAAATAGATTGTATTAATTGGGTCAAGCAAGGTTTGGATCGTTCTCACAGTCAGCATAATACTAGCTTGAGTTGAACTAAATATGTTAAGCTGCCTTAAGTAGGTGCTTTTGTCCTCCCTACATTCTTGAGGCATCGAAAATCGCGCAACAGTCGGACGCGAGATGGTTTCCAGTTCGGGAATCCGTCCGTTAATTTTAGTAACTTTTACTTTTATTTATGACCTGGTTTTGATAACCTGTTCAGAACGTGGCTTTGGCAAACAAAGCCAACACATTTTTGATACTACTCAAACAACCAGATTTGGTAGGTATTTTTTACTAGTGGTCTGAGCGATCGCTAGTTTTCAGTCATCGGCAAAATTATTGCCAATCACCATTTAAAAATGACGATTTCGATTCTGAGGAGAGGTTATGAAGCATTTTGCGGATGAATGGGTACAGGAGTGGTGCGAACACAACGGCTGGACAGACTTAATTGTCGATCGCCAAAACACGTACTGGGCTTTTCCGCCGGGAGCGGTGATGCCAGAACCGATCCCCAATAAAGCTCTAAGAAAGATTAAATCACAAAAAGGATTCAGTTCGGAAGAAAGATTTTGGGCGATCGCATCAGTCTTAGGCACAATGGTAGCCGGACTAGTCAGCCTCGTGCTTAAATGTCCCATGCCAATGGTAGGCGCTTTTGCTTTCTGTGCGGTGACGGTAGCGCAATTAGAGGTTGACGATGCGTAAATGGGGTATGGGGCAGGGAACAAAGACATAATTAAACCCGCTTCAGCATGGAATGTCCGATCCTTTGCCCCTGATTCCTAAGAACGAGGATCGAGAGTATCCCGCAAACCATCTCCTAAAAGATTAAAAGCCAGCACGTTCAAAGTAATAAATAACCCGGGAAAAACCGTCGTCCAAGGTGAAGAAAGAGAATAACCACCTTTAAAAGCATCCGCCAGCATCGTACCTAATTCTGGGGTAGGAGGTTGTGCCCCTAAACCTAAAAAACCCAACCCCGCCGCTTCCAAAGTTGCCGTACCGATAGAAAGAGTTGCTTGTACTACTAGTGGCGATAAAGTGCTGGGTAAAACGTGATAAAAAATAATCCGCATTGGCGAAGCACCAAGCGCTTTTACTGCCTGTACGAATTCCCGTTCTCTTAAAGAGAATACCATACTGCGGGTGAGTCTGATAAAAATGGGAACCTGCACGACGGCAACAGCAATCATTACGCTTTGTAAACTAGGCCCGGTCACGGTGACGATCGCGATCGCTAACAATATAGAAGGAAAAGCCAACAATATATCCGTCACCCAACCGATTACCGTATCGATTTTGCCTCGGAAATAACCAGCAATTAAGCCAAAAATTAATCCGATTACTAACCCCAAACATACCGCAATCAACCCTACCGCCAGAGAAGTTCGCATTCCATACCATACCAAAACTAAAATATCCCTTCCCAATCCGTCAGTACCGAACCAATGTTCCAAACTGGGAGGCTTTAAACGCAGTAGATAATTTCTATCCGTTGCCGGATCGTAAGGATGGAGAACAGGCGCTAAAACGGCTAATAATACGATCGCAATGGTGAGAATCAAACCAATTTTGCCAGAAGTAGATTGAAAAAAGCGTTTTAAAGCTGTTGGCATGGTAGTGCTTTATCAAAGTAGATAAATGATGATTTCAATAACTACGGTAAGGTTTGGCATTCGTTTAAATAAAAGTATTGACGAAAATGCCTTGTCTAGAATAGAGTAGTACATAATAAAAAAAGTTTTCCAAAAAATTAAGTAAAAAAAATAAACCAAACACATATTTTTTGAATGTGATAAACTTGATTGCTAAGAGAGAAATAAGGTAAAAGTGCATCCAAATCGTTAGTTTTATGATAGTTTTACACTATCTTTAATTCTTCTTCACAAAAACTTAAATTTTCCAAGGAGTAGTTATCTCATGTCAGAAGAAAACATCGACCAATTTTTGTCAGTGGCTACCGATGACGAACAGTTGTCTGAAGAATTGTCTGAAAAAGAATTGAAGTCTGTGGCTGGAGGGTCGGATTCGTCAGCACCATTATTGGTTGTACAAGCAGAAATACTAGGAGTAATAGAGGCCAAGATCGCACTAGGTGGTGGAGGTGGCCCTGGACCTTCCCCTACCAATAATTGAACGAGGAATGAAAAACTAAATTAATCAACTGAAGGGTTAAATCTATTACCCAAGGCGAGGAGGAATCTAAAAGTTTAATGAAGAGGTATTCTTACTTATGCGGGAGTGCCAGCAGCTTAGTGATTTACTGTTTAGTGAACTTTTCTACTTCTTCTTGGCAAAACAGGGCGGTAGCGCAAATTGTCCCAGACACCACCCTGGTTAACCCTTCTGTTGTCACCCGCCAAAATTCCACAGATGTTATCACTGGTGGTACTCAAGCGGGCAGCAACTTATTCCACAGCTTCGTGCAGTTTTCCGTCCCTACGGGCAATAGCGCATACTTCAGCAACCCTCCCGATATTCAAAACATCTTCACGCGAATAACCGGAGGGTCTTTATCTAATATTGATGGCATTATCCGAGCTAACGGCTCAGCGAATTTCTTTTTAATTAATCCTAATGGAATAATTTTTGGCCCAAATGCAAGGCTGGAGATCGGCGGCTCTTTTTTAGCAACCACAGCCAATAGCCTAAACTTTGCTGATAGCACGTTTTTCAGTGCAATTAACGCCAGCCAAAACTCACCACTACTAACAGTCAGCGTACCCATTGGCTTGCAGTTCGGCAGCAACCCAGGAAGAATTTTAGTGCAGGGAAACGGACAAGGTTTGCGATCGACTACTGCGCTCGTTGATACCGATGCGGCTCTGCGGGTAGCGCAGAATCAAACCTTAGCTTTAGTAGGCGGTGAAGTAGCATTTGAAGGTGCAACCCTCAAGACGCCTGGGGGACGAATTGAATTAGGAAGTGTTGGCCTTAACAGCTTTGTTAGCCTGAAACCGATCGACAAAGGTATAGCTTTGGGGTATGAAAGCGTTTCTACTTTTGGAGACATTCGGCTTTCCCAGCAAACAGCCGTTGATGCTAGCGGCGCTGGCGGTGGTGATATTCAAGTTCGGGGCAGACAACTGATGCTGACAGATGGGTCTCAAATCGAGGCGAGTACCTTGGGAGGTGAAGCTGGTGGAAACTTAAGCGTTACTACCTCTGAGTTGGTAAAAGCTACTGGTACCTCAGCAAACGGTTATTTCCCCAGTGGCTTACAGGCGCAAGTTTATCAAGGAGCGACCGGTGCAGGAGGCAAGATTGCAGTAGAAACACAACAGTTAACTCTCCAAGAGGGGGCGCAGATCATCACCGCAACTTCCGGTCAAGGAGCCGCAGGAACCATAGCAGTTAAAGCTGCCAAATCGGTAGAACTAATCGGTACTTCAGCAAATGCTAATTCTTCTTCGCGTAGTAGCTTATTGACCTCAGTCTATCAAGGAGCTACAGGTGCAGGGGGCAACTTGACTCTGGAAACCAAGCAGTTAAGCGTTAGAGATGGGGCTATACTCTTCACCGGCAGTAGTGGCGCTGGAGCGGGGGGAACTTTGATGGTGCGAGCTTCTGAGTTCGTCGAACTGAGCGGTACAGCACCAGACGGTTTTAGCGGTAGCGGTTTATATACCTCAGCCGAAAGAACAGCAACGGGTGATGCAGGTAATCTCTTTCTCGAAACCAGGCAGTTAATCATTCGGGACGGAGCGGTAATATCAGGTGATACCTCTGGGTCTGGAAACGGGGGAATTTTGGAGATCGAAGCTTCCGATTCCGTGGAATTAATCGGAACCGCACCTAACCCTAAATATTTCAGCGCCATCATTACTCAAGTTTTTTCAGGAGCATCGGGTGATGGGGGTAAATTAACTTTGGAAACTGGGCGATTAATCATCCGGGACGGCGCTTACATCTCCACTGATACTCGCAGCAAGGGATCGGGAGGAAATTTAGTTGTCAAAGCCACAGAGTCGGTAGAAGTGGCCGGCACTTCAATACTTCAAGCTCCCAGCGGTTTGTATGCGCGAGTTCGACAAGAAGCTACTGGCAATGGCGGTAATTTAACCTTAGAAACTGGGCAGTTAATCGTCCGGGATGGAGCAGCGATATCTACCGATACCTTAGGTACTAAGCCAGGAGGCACTTTAACCATAAATGCTTCTCAATCAGTAGAAGTAATTGGCACGGCAGCAGATCCAAAAATTCGCAGTCGTTTGTCTGCACGTTCGGAGAATATCGCCGATGCAGGAAGCTTAATAGTTAATACCGGACAATTAACCATCCGAGATGGTGCTTTGGTAAACGTTAGCAGTACGGGAACGGGTAGCGCGGGCAACTTAGAAGTCACCGCCGAATCTATTTTTCTGAATAATCAAGGCAGCTTGGAAGCGAACAGCGCTGGCGGTGAGTTTGGCAATATCACCTTGAATTCTCAATCCTTAATATTGCGGCAAGACAGCAATATTTCCACTAATGCCACTAAAACAGCTACAGGTGGTAACATTACCCTCGATATAAATCAAGGAATCTTAGCAGCATTAGAAAATAGCGACATCACCGCTAATTCGGAACAGTCCAAAGGTGGTACGGTCACGATTAACGTGCAGAGCGTTTTTGGTAGTGAGTTTCGCAATACAGAGAACAATACTACTAGCGATATCACCGCCACTGGTGGCACTCCAGAGTTAAGCGGCACCGTCACCATCAATACTCCGGAAGTTCAACCCGCTGCTGGATTGATCGGACTACCAGAAAATGTTGTTGATGCTAGTAAGTTAGTTGCCTCTAGTTGTCGCAGTCGCAACCTAAATAGCGAATTCATCGTTACTGGTAGAGGTGGTTTGCCACCTAGTCCATATGAAGCCGTTACCGATGAAGCCACTTGGGTAGATTTAAGGCTAACTGAGATTCAGCACGGGAGTAATAGCAATGGCACGCCGTCCAGTCCAGTAGAAGCCGAGTTACCTCCCCATTCCCAAATTGAAGAAGCGCAAGGATGGATGGTTAACTCTCAAGGAAAAGTGGTACTGATCGCACAAGCACCAAATGCCACTATGCAAAGTTCTGGATTATTACCGCAGCAGTGTGATGGTTAGTGCAGCTATGCTAGGGACTAAGGACTAGGGGCTAGGGGCTAGGGACTAGGGTAAGAAGGGACTAGGGGTGAGAGTTTCAACAATTAAGAATGCCTAACCGCCTTGACCATTTTTTGAATTCAAAATTCAAAATTCAAAATTCAAAATTAAGAATAAATAAAAATTTTTAATTGATTAATTCTGGGTACAAGCCCCCACTGAATTTTATTCAGTGGTCTTCAATCAGTGGTGGGTACAAGCTCCCACTGATTGTAATTTTGAATTAATAATTTTGAATTTTGAATTGATTTGACGGTTGCTATACTTTAAAATTACTCACCATTTAGGTAAAAAGGTGCGTGAATGGGAGACATAATGAAAAATTTTAACTTCATCCTTTTCCTCTTTTCTAGTTATATTGAATCCTGGGATCGAAGAAAGCATAAGATAGATCGACTAATAAATTAATTATGACAAAAGCTACTGAAACAAACACTACGCCACCTTGCACTACTGGGTAGTCCCTCGCCAAAATTCCCTCGTAAAGCCAAGAACCAATTCCCGGCCATGAGAAGATTGTTTCAGTTAAAATAGCACCACTCAACAGCGTGCCGAATTGCAAGCCGATCGTAGTAATAATTGGTAAAAAAGCATTTTTTAAAGCGTGTTTCACTACGATCGAACGTCCGGTTACTCCTTTCGCCCTAGCCGTGCGGATGTAGTCTTGGGATAAAGTTTCTAACATCGCACTACGGGTAATCCGGGCAATAATCGCTAAAGGAATAGTACCTAAAGTTAGGGCTGGTAAAATTAAGTGAGATATTACATTTGCGAACATTTTCAGGTCTAGTTTTAACAGCGAATCAAGTAAGTAAAACCCCGTAATTGCTTGAAAGTTAAATGCGGATTCTACGCTAATTCGTCCGCTGGGTGGTAGCAATTGCCAGTTAACTGCAAATAAATAGATTAGCAATAAGCCTAACCAATATACTGGCAATGAAACGCCGATTAAAGAACCGCTCATCAGCAAATTATCCAGCCAACTATTTTTGCGAACTGCTGCCATAATTCCCGCAGGCACGCCTAAAACTACTGCTATAAGCATGGCTGAAACTGATAACTCGAATGTGGCAGGCCAGCGAATTTTAATTTCTTCAGCAATGGGAATTCCACTAATAATACTGCTGCCGAAGTCAAATCGGATTAACCTTCCTATAAAAGTAATATATTGTAGGGGCAGAGGTTGATTTAAACCTAATTGTTGCCTGAATGCTTCTATTTGTTCTGGGGTAGCGCGTTCTCCTAATAATACTACGGCTGGGTCACCAGGGATGAGATGCAATAAGGTGAATACCAAGAGGGTAATTCCTAATAGGACTGGTAACAAGCTGAATAGGCGTTTAATGATATATTTCCACATTAATTTTGATGATTAATAGATTGTTAAGAAAGAATTCAAGAGTCAGAATTCAGAATAGAAAAAAGACTTCAATTAGTGGTGAGTCTGAATCTCTCACTGATTGATTTTGACTCCTGAATTATTCTTCATTTTTTCTCAACTGCCTCGAAATTTTCGCTACCTAATGGACTGGGAACCCAGCCTTCTATATTTTTTCGTTTGGCTAATAGTGGTTGGGAATGAACTATTGGTAAGCGGACTGTTTCTTGGTGGAGAATTTCATCGACTTGTGCGTAAAGTTTTCCTCTGGCTGATTGTTCTCCCGTTTGTCTGGCTTGATTTAAAAGTTGGATAACTTTGTCGTTTTTCCAGTTTCCTAAATCAGTGGTTCCGCCAGGGCCAAAGTGTGGGTAATAAAAGTTATCCGGGTCGCCGTAATCAGCCGTCCAACCTAACATATAAGCTTGAAATCCGGGGGGGTTGCGGCGGTCTTCTAGGTAAGCTGCCCAATCTTTGGTGTTTAGTTTGACTCGAATGCCAACTGCATTTAAGTCGGCAGCAAAGGCTTCGGCAATTGGTTTTGGGGTGGGAAAGTAAGGGCGGGAAACTGGCATATACCATAGTTCTAGATCGAAACCATTGGGATAGCCAGCTTGGGCAAGTAATTGTTTGGCTTTGTCGGAGTTGTATTCGTATGGTTTAATGTTGGCTGATTGCGACCAATTGAGAGATGGTGCGGTGAAATGGGCGTCGTTCGTGCCTAAATTGCCCCAAAATGCTTGGACGATTTGCTGTTTGTTGATGGCGTGGGCAATGGCTTGTCTTACTCTGACGTCGGAGAGGGGTTTGTAACTGGGATTGAGTGCTAAATAACCGACGTTGAGAGAAGGGCGAGGCACGGCAACTAAGTTTGAATCTTGCTCGATTTCTTTGTTTTGATCTGGGGCTAAATCTACGGTAAAATCTATTTGACCTGCTCTTAGTTGGGCTAGTCTGGCGGCTGGATCGGTGATGAAGCGGATTACTAGTTGGTTGGTTTTGGGTAAGCCCGATCGCCAATAGTTGGGGTTTTTCTCTAAAAGAATGCGATCGCCCGTGCGCCATTCTTTAAAAATAAATGGCCCAGTTCCCACGGCGATCGCAGCAGGCGTACCGTAATTAGCACCTGCTTTTTTGATGGCGGTAGGACTGGCAATACCGAAATAACCGCTAGCTATAGCCGATGGAAAAGCCGCAAACGGCTGTTTTAAGACAAATTGAACGGTCGAATTATCAACTAATACGATATTTTGCAGTAGAGAATTTGGTTGACCTTTAAAACCGCCAAAAAGTTGTTGCCAAATTTCATAAGATTTGCCAGCATTGCGATAACCGTTGGGGTTTTTAGCATCCCACCATCTTTCTACATTAAATTTAACTGCTTCGGCATTAAAATCGGTTCCGTCGTGAAACTTTACTCCCGGACGCAGTTTAAATGTCCAAGTTTTGCCATCTTTGGAAACAGACCAAGAGTTAGCTAAACCGGGTTGCAGTTCGGTAGTTCCTGGCTTAAATTCCACTAATCGATTGTAAATTTGTTGTTGAACGATTAGAGAATTGCCATCTAGAATATTACCCGGTTCTAGATTTACTGGTGGGCCGCCCGAACCGTATACTAACACGCCTTGTTGGGAAGGTGGCGGATTCGTGGTGTTAATGTTATTTGCGGGCTTACTACAATTGGTAATAATGATGGTAAAAGTGCAAATTATTGCTAAAAACGCAAAACGCCATTTTGGTAATTTCATCAGTGTCGGTCGGTAGATTAATAATGAAAATACAAATTCTGAATTCCGAATTGAAGAGTCAGAATTTTCTTCAATTCACGTTTACCCAAAAATCAGCGGTGACTATTTTACCATTTCGATTGAATTGTCCCCAAAGTTTATATTTTCCAGAGCGGGGAAAGTTAGTCATAAATTTTACTTGTCCAGTTGGACTATTTTTACCAGCATGAGCGTGAATGTAATCGGCTTTTGTTAATGGTGATGATTGTTTAATGATTACCAGATGTCCTCGTTCTCCCAAATAAGGTTTTAAATCGGTAATCGATCGATTTTTTGAATCTTGCAGGTTAAATGTCAAACTTACTGGTTTGCCTGCTTTTAGATTGGGTTCGGAAAAGGTGAGATTGATTTTGGTATCGCCAAAGGTTTTGGCTGTGTTTACGTCAATAGTAGGGGTGGGTGGATTGTGGCCAGGAATTTGCGTTTTTAATACGGAAACTTGTTCTGTTTGACCGGAAGGTTTGTAATCGCTGAAAATTGTATAACCACCAGTTTGGGGCAATTTAGCTGTTACTTCAAAGCGACCGTTTTGTTGATAAGTGGGATGAAGATGAGTGAAAAACCGCAGATCGTCGCTTACGATTATCAGGTGCATCAAACTTTCTTGAAAGCGATCGAATTTGGCGATCGCTTTCCCATTAGTATCTTTAATGTCAATAACGAACTTAACTGGCTGGTTAGGCTCGATCTTACTCGTTACTGATAGTTTTGCGCTGGATATATCGTTATTTTCGGCTGAGTGACGATCGCGATGATGGGTATGTTCGCCGTGGGCAGAATCCGATATCGAATTACTTGGCATTTCCGCATTACTCATGGAATGTCCGGCATGATGGTCGATCGTTTTAATCTGACCGGATTCTGATTCTACGTTATTTTGAGGCGGCATTTTGGCAGCACGAGTTATCGCGACTGCTACGACAGCGGCGCTAGCTAATAAACCTGCCAAACCGTAAGTAATTATTTTTTTGTTCATTTACCTGACCTATCCAAAAATGTGATGTCGTAAGCTGCTATTCATATGGTTGTGCGTGCTAATCAGTATTAGATAATCTACAAGAATATTACTACTGCTAGCTACTATCAATTACTAATCCTAATTATCGTCGTTGATAATTAGCAACTTGAGTTCAGTATAATTACAAAACTTTAAGCAAGGGTAGCTTAACAAGCTAAATAACGTTTAATTAGAATATTTTACTTTTCTCACAAAGTCGAACTTTATGAATGAAGATAAGCGTCGGGCTTACTGGCGTGCTAATACAGCTTTAATCCGCAATCTTTTAATTATCTGGGCAGTGGTGTCCCTTGGTTGCAGTATTCTGCTAGTTCAACCATTGAACAATCTGCGTCTTGGGGGTGTACCGTTGGGTTTTTGGATGGCGCAGCAAGGATCGATTTTCGTGTTTGTGGGGCTAATTTTTGTCTACGCCGTGCAGATGGACAAACTCGATCGCAAATACGATGGAAACAGGAGAAAGTAAATTATGTCAGTGGAAGCTTGGACGACGGTTCTTGTCCTGATTTCGTTTATTTTGTATCTCTACATCGGTTGGCGTTCGCGAGTCAAAGATAGCAAAGGTTTTTTTGTGGCGGAACAGGGTGTTCCTTCCCTAGCGAATGGTGCGGCGACTGCTGCTGATTGGATGTCCGCCGCTTCTTTTATTTCGATGGCGGGGCTGATTTCTTTTTTGGGTTATGATGGTTCGATTTATTTGATGGGGTGGACTGGCGGTTACGTATTATTGGCGTTATTGTTAGCACCTTATTTACGGAAGTTTGGCAAATATACGGTGCCGGATTTTGTGGGCGATCGCTATTATTCCAATATTGCTCGCGTCGTTGCCGTAGTTGCAGCGATTTTCGTCTCAATGACTTACGTGGCGGGACAAATGCGGGGTGTGGGAATTGTATTCAGTCGCTTTTTGCAAGTAGATATCAGCACTGGCGTAGTCATCGGGATGGTAATCGTGGGTTTTTTCTCCGTATTGGGAGGAATGAAAGGAATTACTTGGACGCAAGTAGCGCAATACTGTGTATTAATTGTTGCTTACTTGATTCCGGCGATCGCGATTTCCTTGCTACTTACTAATAACCCAATTCCCCAACTTTCCTTCGTTTTTAGCGATATTGTCCCGAAATTAAACCAAATTCAGCTTGACCTCGGTTTTCAGGAATACACCAAACCATTTGTCAACAAGTCAATGTTGGATGTTTTATTTATCGCGATCGCTTTAATGGTGGGAACTGCGGGATTACCTCACGTAATCGTGCGTTTTTATACCGTTCCCGACGTGCGCTCGGCCCGTTATTCCGCAGGTTGGGCGCTGCTGATGATCGCCCTTTTGTACACCACCGCCCCAGCGTTAGCCACCTTCGCCCGTTATAACTTAATCAGTACCCTGCATAACCGGACGATCGAAGAAATTCATCAGTTAGATTGGGCAAAAAAATGGGAAAACACTAAGTTATTAACATTTGAAGATAAAAACCAAGATGGGGTGATTCAACTAACTCCAAATAAAGCAACTAGCGAAATCGGCATCGATCCCGATATTATCGTTTTATCCACACCAGAAGTTGCTAAACTTGCGCCTTGGGTCATTGCTTTAGTTGCAGTCGGTGGATTAGCCGCCGCTTTATCTACAGCATCCGGTTTGCTGTTAGTAATTTCCAGTGCGATCGCCCACGATATATATTACCGGATGATCGATCCGGGAGCATCGGAATCTCGACGGGTCATGGTAGGTCGAGTTATGGTGGGATTTGCGATCGCGATCGCCGGTTATTTCGGCATTAATCCACCCGGTTTTGTCGCCCAAGTAGTTGCGTTTGCTTTTGGTTTAGCGGCGGCGAGTTTTTTCCCAATAATTATCTTGGGAGTATTTGACAAAAGAACCAATCGAGAAGGTGCGATCGCCGGAATGTTGACGGGTTTAATTTTTACCTGTTACTACATTTTAGGTGTCAAATTCTACGGAATGCAGCCTTGGTTTTTTGGCGTTTCCGCTGAAGGAATCGGTACTTTAGGAATGATTATTAATTTTATCGTCACATATACTGTTTCTCGCTTCACCGCACCACCTCCACTGGAAGTGCAGGAAATGGTAGAAGTATTGCGTACTCCGGGTGATGAACCTCTCGCACTGGCAGAAATGGATGAGGATCATTTGGATTAATTGGGAATAGGGAATGGGAAAAGGTAGAGTCGATCGATTTTTGTACCGATCTCTCCTACACTTCCCATCTTCATTTAAGAGTTTTAAAGTACAGATATTAATTTATCTATGAAAAAGCTATTGTTGATTAAATTCTTCCTGGTGACAATATACTTATTTTCTAGCAATCAAGCAGTTGGTATTTGCTCAAATGAAGTTGATTGTCAGGATTTTAAAATAGTCGAGACGAAGGCACTTTCTAATTCATCGGAATTAAGAGATATTACTACTAATCAAAGCAACACGCTGAAAGCTGCGATCGCCTGCCTAATCACCCCAGGAACACCCGGCCAATGTCAAGATAAAATAGTTATACAACAGGCCAAAACTGGTAAATTTATGGAACTTAAATCGGAGTGCTTTTTACCTTGGCGTCCTTTTTCTGATTTAGCTTGGCAAACAGATAATATATTAGTCTTCGAGCAATGGGCTAATCCAAATTTCGGTCATCGTTATACTGTAAATGTATTAAATGGAAAATTAATCGAAGTATCGTCATTATCTACTGAAAACACGCCTGATTCTCAACAATAAACAATATGACAAAATCGCCCTGTATTTGCTTGCAAGAACCCATGCAGTTTAATCAGTATGAGGAAGTTCAGTACATCGGCGTAGATGAGACGAACGGACGTTACGGCGATGTCACCCTCAAAAAATGTAAAAAATGCGATCGCTATTGGTTGCACTATTTAGTCGAGTACGAAGCTTTTACTGCATCGGGACGCTATTTCATGGGACTTATTACACCAGAAATTGCCCAAACTTTATCACCAGATTTAGCTGTACCGTATCTCAATAATCTAGAATGGCATCTGTATGGTGGGTCTTATTTTTACGGCAAAAAAGGGAAAGCTACAGGTAAAGTCCAAGCAGATTTGTAATATCTATTAGTAATTTTATGGCTTGCGATCTCTTTTTCTTAACCTTAAAATCCATGCCTGCAAGAGCTTTAAGTATGAATATTCGATGCTAGCAACCTGCATTCCATATGCCAATAAATCATTACATCAATCAATTAAAATAGGGATTTTTCTTAAACTTTCTTTAAAAAAATAAGTTTTTTGTTTTCGATTAAAATAAAGTAATGCAACAAAAAATAAATTTTAAATCAGAAATATGTTAATCTGAATACTTATAATACTATATTTAATTTTTAGTTATTAAAATGGAATTATCTCTTTCCCTTTTCAGCAGCTAGAATTCAGACTGATGACCGATCGCTTCTGTTTCAAGAGATAACCTATTTTTTTAAGGATGGCTTACAATTAATAATGGATATCCAAATTTTTGGCAATGTATATCTACTATCACTGCCAAATAATTTACGATCGAAAAATAGTTCATTCTTTTTGAGGGGAGCGGAAAAAATTGTGGCGCTGGTTTTAATCATAGAAGATGCAGCCTTACTCCGCAAGATGGTTCAAAGAATATTGAAACCGGAAGGGTATAGACTTTTGGAAGCTGAAAATGGAGTGAAAGGTTTAGAAATGATTCGCACCCACAAACCAGATTGCATTTTGCTAGACCTATTAATGCCCGAAATGGACGGGCGACAAGTGCTAAAAGCGCTCCAGACGGAAGCTTTGAAAGTACCGACAATCGTACTAACAGCAGATATTCAAGAAAGCACTCGTCAAGAGTGTTTGGAACTAGGAGCTTTAACTGTCCTCAACAAACTGCCCAAACCAGAAGAGTTGAGCTATTGGGTTAAAAAAGCGATCGGGATTTCCACCCAGGAATCAATCTATGAATCTAACATCTGAGCAGATAGATAATTTGCAGGAACTAGTTAATATAGGCATCGGTAGAGCGGCTGGCGTGCTAAATGAGATGATCGGCTCTCCGATTTCCCTGCGAATTCCCTATATTAAAACCATTGCTCCTGAAGAATTACAATCAGAGTTACAATTAAGATTTAATGATGAGTGTCTTTCTACGGTAAAATTAAATTTTACGGGTGCATTTTCCGGCACTGCCGAACTGATTTTCCCAACTGAAAGCGCCTCTACCTTGGTAGAAGTTCTCACTGGTGAAATAGCGGGGACTCCTGACCTGGATGTAGTAAAAATAGGCACTTTGCTGGAAGTGGGTAATATTGTTCTCAACGGAATAATGGGTTCTCTGAGTAACTTATTGACAAGGCATCTAGAATATTCACTACCGAGCTATTTAGAAGGTCAGGTTGAAAAATTGGTAAATACAAAAGAATTGGGGGTAAATTCGGGAATTTTATTAGCTCATACTCGTTTTATTATCGAACAGCTACAAATTGCTGGCAATATTATCTTAATCTTTAAGGTAGGTTCTTTCGAGGCGATGCTAAAAGCGATCGAACTAACTTTTGGGGGTCATGATGAACGAGATCCAGACTGCCCAGAAAGAGTTTGGTATTCTTGATCGGGTACCGGAAGGGGTTTGTGTACTGAGAAAAGATTTTAAGGTTCTTTTTTGGAATCGATGTCTGGAGGACTGGACGGGAATTTTAAGAACTGAAATTTTGGAAAAAGATATCAGCACTTATTATCCTCACCTGCGTCAAGCTAAATATGCTCATCGGCTGATGCAAATCTTTCAAGGTGGCCCACCAACAATTTTTTCTTCTCAATTACACAAATCAATAATTCCCTGTCAGCGACCGGATGAAAGGTGGCGCATTCAGCATACCACCGTTACGGCTGTACCGGCGTTCGATGCGACTTCTGCTAACTCAGAAAACGCAGAAACAGCCCTATCAAAATCTCAAATTACCTCACCTACTACGTCTGATTCATTAATTCAAAATAGAACATCTTTTTATGCTTTGTTGGTAATTCAAGACGTTACCGATCTGACCGATCGAATTCAAGATTATCGCCGAATGCGAGACCAGGCTTTAGAGGAAATCAAGGAACGCCAAAGAGTAGAAGCAGCCCTGCGACTGCAAGCAGAAAGAGAGCGAGTCATGGGGGTGATTACTCAACACATCCGCCGTTCCCTAGACCTCAACGAAGTCCTCAACACCACCGTAACAGAAGTGCGGCAGTTTCTTCAAACCGATCGCTCGATTATTTTTCGCTTTCAAACTTTAAATCATCACAATAGTAAGTTTAAAAAAGGGATAGTAGTAGTTGAATCTGCTACATCAAATTGCCCGTCTATTTTGGGAAAAACTATTCCTGATTGTTGCACTAATTCCCACCATACTAATTTTTATGAAGATGGCCATATTTTAAGCATAGAAGATGTCGAGCGAGCAGACTTGTCTGAATGCCATCAAAAATTACTAAAAAAATGGCGCGTTAAAGCAGATTTAGAAGTACCGATTTTGCAAGGAGAACAATTATGGGGATTGTTGATGGTGCATGAATGCCATCAAATCAGAAAATGGCAACCGTTGGAAGTCGATCTCATGAAACACCTAGCTAATCAATTAGCGATCGCCATTCAACAAGCAGAACTTTATCAACAGTTACAAGCTGCCAACGAACAGCTATTGCGCTTAGCCAGTTCTGATGGCTTAACCCAACTAGCAAATCGACGAAGGTTTGATGAATATCTAGTTCAGCAATTTTGGGTTGCCGCCAGAGAAAAAGAACTGTTATCACTGATTTTGTGCGATATTGATTTTTTTAAACTTTATAATGACACTTACGGTCATCAAGCAGGCGATGAATGTCTGCGGATGGTTGCTAAAGCAATTCAACGATCGGCAAAACGCCCAGCCGATTTAGTAGCTCGTTATGGAGGCGAAGAATTTGCCATAATTTTACCCCAAACTAATCTGAAAGGAGCTTTGCGGGTAGCGAAAGAAATTCAAATCAGAGTCAAAGACTTGCAAATTCCCCATATTGCCTCAGAAGTTAGCGAATATATCACTTTAAGCGTGGGAATAGCTAGCTTAGTTCCCACGCACGACTTGTCCCCCACCGAGTTGGTGACTGCTACCGATCGCGCACTTTATCAAGCCAAAAAAACCGGACGCGATCGCATAGAAGTATTCAGCGAATCATACCTCAGTCAATCAATTTTAGACTTTAAATTTTAGATGAGAAAAAGATAAATTCAATCAAAGAGAATCAAATTCTATATCATTCCTCGTTTTTTCAGCTTGGCAAGCGCATCTTCAGCAGCAGACTTTTCCGCATCTTTCTTGCTGCGTCCCTTTCCTTCTCCATATTTTTCTTCACCTACACGAACTTCCACAGTAAACTCTTTAGCATGAGGTGGGCCGCTTTCCTTAATTGCCAAATATTTAGGCGGAATTTGGCTAATGTTAGCGAATACCCATTGCTGAAACAAATTTTTAGCATCTACCAAAATGCTAGAGTCAACATCAGATTGGTAAGAAACAGAATCTTCAGCTACAGAAATAAATAATTCTTTAACAAAATCACGAACTGCTTCTATCCCAGAATCAAGAAAATAAGCACCAATAATAGCTTCAAAAGTATTACTCAATAACAAAGAGTTGTTGCGTCCTCCATCTGCTATCATACCCTTACCTAATCGCATCCATTTGCCTATATCCATATCTTTAGCAAACTTTGCTAACTGCTTCTCATCAACTAACTCGGAACGAAGGCGAGTCAGTTGAGCTTCATTCATTTCTGGGTAAAAACTATAAATAACCTCGCTGCTCAGAAAACCTAGTACCGCATCCCCCAAAAACTCTAGTCGTTCATTGTCATCACTTACTTGTTTCGGGTTTTCATAAAGGTATGAACGATGAGTAAGCGCGTGTTCTAAAAGAGAAGCATCCTGGAAAGGAAGTTTTTTTAGTAATTCAGCTAATCGTTCTCTAATGCGTTTTTCTTCAGCAGCAGATACAACAGGAGCAGGGCGAGTATCGTGACGAGCTTGCTCTTTAGACAGAACTATTAGAACTTCTTGCTTCTGCTTTTCTACTATATTTGCTTCTGATGCAGCTACAGCCTTGAGAAGTCGAGTAATACTGTCGAGAGCGCGATAAGTATCATCGATAGAAAAGGGAGATTGATGCGCCCATTTATTGCGAACTTCTATCAGTTCATTGACTAATGATAATTCAGTTTTACCTAATATTTTTTTAAAAACAATATCCCACTGCTTTGACATTACTATCAGTAAAGCTGAAACATCTTCACGCAAAATGTCTTCTGGATTGCGCTTAGAGGTTTGATGTTTGGGTAAAGAGGATATTGTCAATGTTAGCCAGTTCTCTCCGTGAATTGCCTGCATTTCCCTTAACACGTAAGGATTCAAGCCTTGACCCAGAATAGTTAAAGCCTTGCGAACTCGTTCGTGATTGCTAATAGCCATTTTGAGACTTTAGGTTGCAATAGACACTATTATGTCATTCTGGAAGTTCGGGTGTTATCGGTAAAATCAACAGTAACATTGAAATTTATTTTATACGTAACTCCTCCCAGAAACCCGGTTTCTTAGAGAAACCGGGTTTCTTTCCACTTTCCAGTTACTTTAAGCATTCAATTTGGGCGGAAATACTCTACTTAAATCCAAAGATAAATTGGGAAAACAAGGTAACGTTATCACCTGATTTGGTAAAACAATCCGCCTATTTTGATAACCAAAATTTCCTTGATTATTCTGATAAGGTTCGCTGTGAGCTTCTAACTGATTATCCAATAAATTAAATATCCAATAATCAGAAATGCCTGCCTCAGCATATAATGGTAACTTGAGATCTCGATCGTAATTCAAAGTAGAATCTGCTACTTCCATGATTAACAACACATCACTCGGTCTGGGGTGAGCCGATAAATAATTATCTTCTCGGTTTTGCACGATCGCAAAATCTGGTTCTGGTTCGCTATCATCGGGTAAAATAATTGGAGCCTGAGATTGCAAAGTTCCTCTATCTCCCACCAGTCTTGGTAGTTCTCGCAATAAGTTTCTCAGACAAGTTTCGTGAGCCGTACCTTTTGCCGCCATCTCAATAATTTCTCCTCTAATTAGCTCGATTCTGTCATCTTCATGAAAAAACCCTATTTCTGTTAGCCTGTGGTATTCATCCAGCGTAAAGCGTTTAGCCTGAGTGATAGCCATTGCATTTTTCCTGACAAACGCGCCTCAAAGTTATTCCTATTTTACACTATTAATTTATTCAGAATATTATTGAAGCAGTAACAGCTTCTTAGCCTTATTTAACATCTCTAGTTAGCCTGTGATGGCTGATAAAATTGAAAAACCAGAATTTACTAATTTAGAAAATTCTGGCTTTGGCCTGGTAAAAACTACTTTTTTTTGTCTTACCTTAAGTTAGTAGACGTATTTTTTAAACAGTAATATTAGCCTCAGATTCTTTGACAGAGAAAAATTTCTCCTTTACCCAACTAGTAACAATATGAGACAACAATCCTAGCGGCCCAGCAAACAAAGAAAGCAAAATAGAATGTGTTGTGAAAACACCAGTTCTCTGCCCTTCCCAATAAATCCAGCGACCGACAAACAAATCCATTACTAAAAAGTGAACCCAGCCAACAGCCGCCGCTTTTTCATCTGCAAAAAAACGAGCGATATCAGCTAACTGAGGATTAGCTAGCGCTTGGGCTGATTCCGGTGTAATGCTACCAACTAGTAAATATAAATACAGTCCCGCTAATGCCAAAAATGGAATATAAGATTCCATTATCCGCCGCGTGATGCCCCAGTTCGGTAACAATATCATCAATCCCCAGAAAGGCAGCACGAAGAGATTAGCGCCACTAAAAAGTTGAGTTATCATAGTGAAACAAAAAACAAAAATTACCAGATTAAGGATATCTTACTCAGGTAAGAGCAAAATTTCCAACTATCGGGATTTTTTGAGGAGCGGATTAATAGAGGAAAGTTCATACTTCTCTCTTGAGGACTAAATTAATTACTATGAATTATCCGGAAATTTCATCCTAATGGGTGACCCACAAGTAGGATGTAAAACTACTAAGCAAGAGACATAATAGTATTATCCGTAAATCTACGGTTTTCCCAAAAAATATGACATTTGCACATAGGAAGGTTATAACAGATATGGTATATACTGCTGACGCTAACTAAACCTTTTCGGGCGTCAGAAGAGATGAATGAAGGAGATCGCCTTGATGGATATAACTCACCTATGTATTCCCCCTTTGTTAGCTGCAACTACCTTTTGGACGTATATGCACTCAAAAATTAGAAAAGTAGACCGACCTACCGCAGAAATTATTGGCGTTTTCGTACTGGTAATTATCGGAATCAGTATAATTTGGTTTCTGCTATCGGCTCCTTGGTTCTTAAATCTCGGTATCGTGGTGCTACTAATGTTTAAATACCGCTACTTGGGTGGCGGATTCTAAATCAACATAGAATACTTCAGAACCTAGTTAAACAGCTATTAGAAATTATTCCTTGGAGCCAATAATTAAAGGTAATTAATCCCGAAATGAGTTAACTTATTGGTAGTCTAAATGAGTGGTACTTTGTGAAAGTAGATCTGGCATTACTGGCTCCCTTGCTTGACTAATTTCTGGCTCAACTACCAAGAGATGTCGCTCTAAAAGCTCCAAGTTCCGGATATTTGATTTGTAAAAGGCATCAAATATATCTCCGATCAAAGGAATCATGCCTACTACTGCCTCAAGGCTGATATTCAAGATCATTTTGTAGAGTACTTGAGGCGGTAGACGAAATCGAGTAGCTAAGTAAATAATGTAAGCAGAAAATGCCGTACTAACAAGATCTCCAGCACCAGGAATCAATCCGATAATTGGATCTAATCCAAATCGAAATCCGATTACTGGAATGCGAAAAGCGCTATCCATCAGATAGCTGAATTTACGGATGCGATCGAGAGTAACAATGCGTTCGTCAGTATTCATGCTTTGATTTTTACACGACTCGGATTTGGCTTGTCTTCTACCTAAAGAATTAAATAAGGTTTTTGCAAGGGTAGATTAGTATCCATTTTATTTTTTCTTCATAAAGATGAACTACCGCCGATAAATCCATCCATCATAACTTGAGGAATTGCTTTTGGGCGCATACTTTCCAAGTTTACCCACACCCATGTAGCTTCAGCTTTTACTACTAATTCTTCTTTTCCCAACACTCTAATTTCATAATATCGAATCGCTCGCGGCCCTTTAATTGTTTTCAACCAAGTAGTAATTTCCAGGATATCGCCTGCCACTGCCGGACGTAAATAATCGATTTCCAAACGGCGCATTACGAACAAGCCACCTAACTCTCGATAACGTTCGACTGAAAATCCTAAATGTTCCGAATGTTCTAGACCCGCCTGTTCTAAATAATGCTGATAAACGGCATTATTAACATGACCGAGGGCATCCATTTCATAATGTCGCACCCGTAATTGGGTAGTAAATTTTTGCATGATTTCCCTTAAAAATTATTCCGTGCAACGTGCCGCTTCACTTATTTTTTTACCTCTGGAACGCCAAGCAAAGCGCCCAGCAAAAGGATTGGGTTTTTCTTCTAATACATCAGCGATAATTTCTCCTAAAACGGGGGCAAATTTGAAACCATGTCCGCGTTTTTTTAGCAGGATAAAGCTTTCATATTCAAAACTACCGGGTTGCATTTTCTCACGAGGAACTAGCAAAAAGCCTATTTGATGGTATAACGGCGGCTGCCACTGTTGGTTCCAAATCCGCCAGCGAGGTAAGGCTACTTCCATCAATTCCGTGTAGAATTCATCTGTGCCGTAATCCATGCGGATTATTTTGCTGATGTCGGTAGAACTGGCTTCTGGACGAGGCAATGGCCCCGGATCGAAGAGGGCTACGCTGTAGCCTCTAAGACGCAATTCTAGGGCAGCAGTAACACCGAAAATACCAGCGCTAACTATGATTACTGATAAGGGTTTGCTAGTCACTATGAAGGATGTAATGCTGGGGAAATACTTGACTCTAGAAGAGTTTTGTACTTGTACCAATACTTATCAGAAGTACGCATTAAAAATCAATCCCTTTCCAGATAATTTATTGGAAACTTTACCTGCTATCCAAGATTTAAATCGATTTGTTCTAGAACCAATTATCGATTATTTTGGGATGGAAAATTTTAGCTTGACTTATGGTTTTTGCTCAAAAGATTTAAAGAAATATTTAGATAAGAAAGACCCGGAAACAGGGTTAAAAAATGGTCGAGTTTCCCCTGACATCGACCAGCATATGGCTCATGAAGTGAATAAAAATGGTAAGTATTATTGCCAAAGGTTGGGGGCAGCTTGTGATTTTTTGATTCTAGGTGAGAAAAGCGATCGCATAATCGATTGGATACTAGCCCAAAAGTTACTTTTCGATTCTTTATATTATTACGGTGCAGACAGACCGATCCACATTAGTTACGGCCCGCAGCACAAAAGAGAAATTTGGACTTTCACTCTTTCGGGGCAGCCTACCCAAAAAGGAATTACCCATTGGGTAGAGTTAGCTAAAACGTTAAAATAATAGTAATATTTGGGTAATTTTTATTGGCTATTTTATAGAAAATTAATTAACGTGCTGAAAATTAACTAAAATTGGGAAACCAGTTTTCGTCTAAGACTTGTTCTAAAGAACCTATTGGTGTAATCGGAAAAGTGTCGATCGCAAGTTTTGAGCGATCGCTAGCTTCGGATCTTGCTTCTTCATAGGATTCGTCAAAAATTTCTAGAATGTAAGATTTTAGGCTAGGACTATCTTTCAGTCGTTCCTTAATTTCTCTCCGAAATGTCCGAATCTCACCCTTCCAATGACCTTCATTATGTTCTCGTTCTGCATCCCAATATAGCAGTTTTAATAAATGTTCTAGAAGTCTAATCAATAAACTTTTAATTGCTCGCTTTTCACTCCTGCCCATACTTTCTAACTCTTCGATCAAGTTATCTATATCTACAGCCGAAAACTGACCGACACGAAGTTGGTTTATAGTCGTTTTAATCCAAAGGTAATAATCTTGGCTATATAAGGTTTGAGTTATTATTTGGGATGAGAGTTTCATACAATTGCTTAACAGTTTTTAATGCCTATAAGCCTGTAGTTAATTTTAGCATAAAAAACTTAGAGCAAGCGAATATTTAAAAAATAGTTTTTGATTTTTACATAAGCAAAAAATAAATAAAAAAATCCCTGTTTATTTTGAAAGCTGCTTCTGGTAGCAGATAAACATATCTGTCTATCAAGGGAACTGAAATGTTAGACATTGTTAGCCCAAGTCAGAAAAATGCTATGATATTAACCATATTTAATTCAGCCAGTCTGTTCTTCCTTTCTTTGACGCGATCGCTTAGCAGCTTGCAATATCTTCACGCGATAAGGATCGGCATCTTTGCGCCAACATAACCGATAATTCCTGATTTGGGCACAATGTTGCTCTAAACAACGTTCCCACCCTTTAAGGCTTCTGATAGCTTTCATATCGTCAAACAATCCCCAATTTTCTTCTTGCTGGCTGAGTTTGGCAAATTTATCGTAATTTGGATAATTCGGCGTAATAACTGTTTCTTTGCGATGCCAAACTGGGGGGTCATCGGAATCTTCGTAATCTCGATAAGTGACGTGCAAATCTCTTAAGTCGATGTGCATACTGGTGTATAAAGTTGGATGGGGGTCTTCATCAAAGTAGGGATAAAATAAATAAGAGATTTTTGGTTTGTTGGTATGAAATTTGATTAAAGTAGCACCATCCATTCGACCAATTGTTCTACTAGCGCAACCTTCGTAAATTCTTAACCGATAATCGAGTTCCGAAAGTGCAGAAACGTGGACGTAGAGAGAATTAGCACGTTTTTGACCGATCGGACTTTCTTGGCAGCATTTGGCTACGATACTCAGATCGCCTAAACTGAACAGAACGCGATCGCTCATTTCACAAGCTCGATCGTAACTACCAAAAAAAGCTTTGATATCGTTTTTGGCTGCTGGTGCTAGATAGCGCGGTTTGGGACGACCGCTAAATTTACCCAAAGCGAGGTAAAGTAGTAGATCGGAGCGACGGCGATCGGCAATTTCATCCCATTCTTTGCGATCGGTAGCTTCTAAAATTACCTGAAAAGCGCGACTAATTCTGCCAAATTCAAACTTAATTTCTGCTTCCGAAGCTAACTCTCCCGCTACCGGAAGGCGTCCTCGTTCCGTCACGAAAGCCATCAACGGTGCTAGCAAATCTTTGTAATCTTCAAAATACTTGACTTTAGTGCGAACTTTGGGAGTAGAAAGGCGAGAACGATAGCGGGAAGCACGAAAATTTTGCGCTTGCGTTTCATCCCGAAATACGAAGTAAATACCTAAAGCAACCGGGATCGAATCAACCCCAAGCACTTGGTCGATATAACTTTTCAGTTCTTCCTGTTCGTAATATTTTTGGAAAGTATTGTGGCGAGTAATTATCCCATCCCCATAAGCAATTTGACCTTGCTTTTCATCATCGATTAAAACTTGTGCGGAAACGAGTAAAATTTGTTGGGAAAGTTGCCAAGCATTTTTTAAAGCTTCTTGCCGTTCTTCAATATTTTCAATGACATTAATTACATAGCCAATATTAACGATATCAGCAGCAACGTGAGGAGAGTCGGGAAAGTAATAAGGGTCCCATCCATTACTGATATAACCCCGTTCCTTCATCCGGGTAACATCACCACCATAACCGCAACCATAATCAAAAAAAGTAGTATTTTCATTAAATAAATTAGCTTCTAAAGCCAAACGCACCGGACGAGATATATCGCTGCGAACGATCGCTGCTTTGTGGCGTTGGATTTTGGGAATGGGGAATGGGGAAGCGGGAATTGGGGATTGGTTTCGATCTAAATTTTCTCGATAAATAACTTGATGATCTTCTATTTCTACACCATAATTATTTAACTGAGTTAACCAACCTTGGCGAGTACCGATACCGCTAGTGTGATTCAAAAGCCCTAATATTTCTTCATGGCGCGTGAGTTGAGCAAACTTTTCATACTTGGGATAATCGGAAGTGACAAAAGCTTCTTTTCGATGGAGAATAGGCGGATTTTCAGAATTAGCATAATCTCGAAAACCGATCGCAGGTGGAACTTCTAAATTTTGCAAGTCAACTTGAACGCTGGCGCGTAAAGCGGGATGGGGATCTGTATCAAAATCGGGATAAAATAAAAAAGATATTTTTAACTGGTCGGTATGGAATTTAATAATATTTGCTCCTTCTATTCCCGTTGCAATAATTTGGCCAAATTTTGCATAGTAATCGCGTAGAAAGGAGTCGAGTCTTTCAATAGCAGAAATATGTACGTAGAAAGCGTTGGGTAATTTTTTACCGATCGGACTTTGTTGGCAGCAAATTTCTAGGAATTCAGGTTCACTTAATCGGGATATTATCTGAGTTTTTTTGTCAAATTCAGCACTCAATACTTCTAACTCAGCTTCTGGTACTTCTGGGTGTAAAGAACTGCAATTATTCATAGTCTTATCCCAAACCGAATCTGCACTCTTAGTCAAATAGATTAACGCTGATTTTGTTGATTAGGCAAATATTGTTACAGAGTGTAAATATGTGCAGAAACCCAGTTTCTTTAAGAAGCCGGGTTTCTTAGGTAATTGCCAGCGATATAATCTAAACAAGCTTGAATGGAAAAATCGCCATGACTACTTCGACTCCCAAACGCTTTACGATTGAGGAATATCACCGCTTGGCAGAACTGGGATTCCTCACGGAAGACGATCGAGTAGAATTAATTCGAGGAGAAATTATTCAAATGGCAGCCAAAGGTACACCTCATACCAGTTGTTCCAGCAACTTACTCAGAGAACTAATAATTTTGATTGCCAATAGAGCAACTGTGAGATGCCAAGACCCAATTGTACTACCATCAAACAGCGAACCAGAGCCAGATTTTGCTATTGTCAGAAATCGCGATGATAATTATCTATCTTCTCATCCCAGACCATCAGATGTTTTGTTATTAATAGAAGTTTCAGATTCAACTTTAAAGTATGACCAAGATGTGAAAACATCCCTCTATGCAGAAGCTGGCATATCTGATTATTGTATCTTCAATTTAGCGAACAATTATTTAGAAGTATATAGCCAACCGTATCAAGATTTGTCAGGAAATTTCGGCTATAGAATTAAACAAATTTTCTTGCCAAACCAGATGTTTGCATTACCTTGTTTTCCGGATTTATCACTTGATTTATCAAAAGTATTTCCCAAAATTGAAATGTAGAAATCAAAGCGCGATCGCACTACCAAAGATATAATCTAAACAGACGAACTAAATGGAAAAACTGCCATGACTATTTTGACTCCCAAACGCTTTACGATTGAAGAATATCACCGCTTGGCAGAACTAGGATTTCTCACGGAAGACGATCGAGTTGAATTAATTCGAGGAGAAATTATTCAAATGGCACCTAAAAGTATAGCACATATAAATTGTTGCAGAAATTTACTCAATCAACTACCAATACCGTTACTTAATAAAGCAGAATTACAATGCCAAGACCCAATTGTTCTACCCTCAAATAGCGAACCAGAACCAGACTTTGCTATGTTGCGGATTCGAGAAGATAATTACAAAAATGCTTTGCCTAATTCATCAGATGTTTTGTTTGTCATTGAAATAGCAGATTCTACTCTGAAAAAAGACAAAGAAGTTAAAACCTCACTTTATGCTGAAGCTGGTATATCAGATTATTGGATATTCAATTTGATTGATAATCATTTAGAAACTTATAGCGAACCTTATCAAGATTTGCACGGTAGATTTGGTTATGCTATGAAGCGAATTGTATTGCCGAATCAGATAATTACATTACCTGGTTTCCCAGATTTGTCACTTGATTTATCTAAGGTATTTCCGGTTATAATATAATAATGAGTGTTCTCTAGAGCATGGAAAATACTCGGCTCAAGCAGAAATAAAGTCTAAATATAATGAAGCATATTGATAATCTAACTATACATAAATTTCGAGGAATCCAAAATTTGCATTTGCAGAAATTGGGACAAATTAATCTACTTGTAGGAGTTAATAATTCAGGCAAAACAACTGTTTTAGAAGCTATTTCAACTTACTGTGCTCATGTAGACCTAAGAGAGTGGCTGAGAATAGCTCGGCAACGAGAAGGGGATATAGTGCTTCGTTCTCCTACTATTGATGCTCTATTGTGGTTATTCCCTCAAGATCGAAGCGCCACAAAAGAAAGTCTTTATGAAGGTGAAATCCTTATATCAGGTAGTGGCGATTTTCCAGTAACACAATTGCGAGCAGTTTGCCAAAAAATAGAAGGTATCCAGGTATCGGGGAATATTCGTAACCATCAAAAAATCAATGATAGCGTTGCAGAAAGTGAAGATGAACTATCTGAAATTCAACAAGGTCTGAACTTAGAACTTAATGTAAGTACAGAGCGAATAGATTTATTTGGAAAAGAAGAAATTGTTGAGAGTTTTCAACTCTGGGAAAATGAGCGAGTTATTCCAGGTTATAAGCATGAAAGCTTAACATTACCTGTCGCTACAGTTACGCCATTTTCCCATCGGACAGAATTTCTACAAGCTCGGCTTTTAACAGAAGCTAGAATGGCAAATTTTAAATCTGAGGTTGTAAGACTACTTCAGTATATCGACTCAGGAATTATCGACATAGAGATTTTAACACCTCAGAGAAGGCCAATTATTTATGTGCAGCATACACAATCTGGGCTTGCACCACTCAGTACCTTCGGAGATGGAATCCGTCGGTTACTTTTTATAGCTTTGAGGCTTGCGAAAGTAAAAGGAGGTATTCTCCTAATTGACGAACTAGAAGTTTCTATTCATACAGAAGCTCTTCAACGTTCTTTTAATTGGCTGGTTGAGTGGTGTATATTAATGGATGTGCAACTTTTTGCTACTACACATAGTCTGGAAGCTATTGACGCATTACT
The DNA here is from genome assembly GCA_036703985.1 of Leptolyngbyaceae cyanobacterium. Classification (GTDB taxonomy): domain Bacteria; phylum Cyanobacteriota; class Cyanobacteriia; order Cyanobacteriales; family Aerosakkonemataceae; genus DATNQN01. The sequence goes on along the minus strand of DATNQN010000084.1, from coordinate 70,993 downwards.
TGATGCTACTAATGAAGAAACCGATTTAGTAGCCTATCGGCTAGAGCCTAAAGATTCACAAACTAGTACAGTTCGTTTAGATCGAAATTTACTATCTATTCTTCGGGAAGAATTAGGACAGGAGGTTCGCAAATGAGCCTTCGCTATGCGATTATAGGAGTTGAAGGGCCTCACGATCAAGCATTTGTTGGTAAAGTGCTGGAAAAGCTTTTTGAATTTAAACGTTTCAATGGAAAAAAGTCAGAACTCGATACATTTTGGGAAAATTTTATCCCTACATATCCTAAAAATGGCGATTTGTACAAACGTCTTGATATGCCTTCTATCTTATTTAATCAAAATCTTTCCGTAGCGATTTATGCAGGTGGAGGCACTACCTTAGGGCCACATCTCCATGCGGCTATCCAAAACCATTCTAAATATAAAACTGAGATCGCAGCATTTGGTATAGTGGTTGATTCCGATCGAGAACCTCCTAACCGTGTGGCAAAGTTATATTATGATTGCTTCCATGAACAGTTTCCTAATTTTCCCGAACAAGCAGGTAATGTAAATACTGACTCTCCACCTCATACAGGTATTTATGTACTTCCCGATAACATTAATCAGGGTGTCCTAGATACATTGCTATGTAGTTGTGGAGAAATTGCTTATCCTGAATATATGAACAGAGCTTCTACATATATTGCGAGTTTTTCTAATCAGGAAAGGAAAAATCTAGAATGGGCTCCCTTTGACCATGAAAAAGCTCTAATTGCCACAATTGTTAGTGTACTTATGCCGGGACAAACTAACACATCAAGCATTGCGCGTAATAAATGGGTCAGTCCTCAAACTAATGACTACGTTCCCGCTTTCACAAAGTTTGTTGAATTCATTAAGTTACTCTTAGATTTACAACTAAACTAAATTATGCTCAACATTCCTCAACTCATCGCAGAAGAACTCTCCGTCACTCCCTCCCAAGTCAACAACGCACTGGAACTTTTCGCGGAGGGTGCAACTATTCCGTTTATCGCACGCTACCGCAAAGAACGGACTGGCGCACTTGATGAAATTCAACTTCGGGATATCTCAGATAGACATACCTATTTGACTGAATTGGAAGAACGGAAAAAAAGTATTTTAGATGCGATTTCTTCCCAAGGAAAACTTACCGACGAACTGAAAGAAAAAATCGAATCTTGCTTACAAAAAAATGAACTGGAAGATTTATATCTTCCTTACAAACCAAAGCGACGCACCCGCGCTACTATTGCCAGAGAAAAAGGATTAGAACCTTTAGCGCAATTTATTAAATCATTGAACGATCGCAATGCTAAACCCACTGCATTAGAAACGGAAGCCGCCAAATATATTTCAGAAGAAAAAGGTGTGAAAACTGCTGAGGATGCGCTGAAGGGTGCAAACGATATTTTGGCAGAAGAAGTATCGGAAAAAGCCCAATTGCGTGCTTATTTGCGGGAATACTTGATGGAAGAAGGAGTATTCGTCTCGAAAATTAAAGATGAGTTTCCCGAAGGAACGACTAAGTTTGAGATGTACCGAAATTATCAGATTCCGGTGAAAAATATTGCACCCCATAATATGCTGGCATTATTCAGGGGTGAAAGTGAAAAAGTCCTAGATTTAGATGTAGCTTTCGATGAATCTTACGTACAGTCTTATCTGGAATCTCAGGAGATTAAAACAAAGGTTCCCGCCGTGCGAGATTTTTATCGGGAAATGCTCAAAGATGCTTTCAACCGTTTGATGAAAACTTCTTTGATTACGGAAGTTCGTACTGACAGAAAAGATTACGCCGATATCGAATCGATCAAAACTTTTGAAAGCAATCTGCGGGAGTTGTTGCTATCTGCACCTGCGGGAATGAAACCGACATTAGCGATCGATCCTGGATTTCGGACTGGTTGTAAAGTGGCGGTACTTTCGGAAACAGCAAAATTTTTGGAATATCAGGCGATTTTTCCCCACCAAGCAGCAGCACAACGCACCCAAGCTGCGAATACCCTCAAAAAGCTGATTGAAAAGTACGATATCCAGCTAATTGCGATCGGTAACGGTACAGCTTCTCGCGAAACGGATGAGTTTGTGACGGAAGTGTTGAAAACGCTTGAACGCAAACCGATTAAAGTCATCGTCAACGAGTCTGGCGCATCGATTTATTCCGCCTCCGATGTTGCGATCGCAGAATTCCCCGATCTCGATGTTACCGTGCGCGGAGCCATCAGTATCGGTCGCCGCTTGCAAGACCCCCTCGCCGAACTCGTCAAAATTGACCCCAAATCGATCGGAGTCGGACAATATCAACACGATGTCGATCAAAAATTGCTCAAGAAAAAATTAGATGAAACCGTAGAAAGCTGCGTTAACTACGTTGGCGTAGACTTAAATACCGCATCGAAAGAACTCCTCACTTTCGTATCAGGAATGACACCAACCATTGCTAAAAATGTGGTTACTTTCCGTAACGAAAACGGTGCTTTTAAAAACCGCCGTCAACTCCTCAAAGTATCAAAATTAGGGCCAAAAGCTTTTGAACAAGCAGCTGGTTTCTTACGAATTCGCAATGGCGAAAACCCCCTAGATAACACCGCCGTACACCCGGAAAGTTACGATGTAGTAAAAGCGATCGCATCCGATTTAAACGTACCCTTAAATCAAGTCACCCAAATACCCGAAAAACTCAAATCAATTAACCTGAAAAAATACGTCACCGATACCGTCGGTTTACCCACTCTCCGCGACATTATCAACGAACTAGAAAAACCGGGAAGAGACCCCCGTGCGGAATTTAAATATGCCACCTTTAAAGAAGGAATCAAAGAAATATCCGACTTAAAAGTTGGCATGGAATTAGAAGGAATCGTTACCAACGTTGCCAACTTCGGTGCATTCGTTGATGTTGGCGTTCATCAAGATGGTTTAGTGCATATTTCCCAACTTGCTGATAGATTTGTCAAAGATCCAAAAGAAATTGTCAAAGTCGGACAAGTGGTAAAAGTGCGAGTGATGGAAGTTAACGAAAAGTTGAAACGAATCGGTTTATCAATGCGTAAAGGATGAAGGATAAAGGATTAAGTATGAAGGATGAAGTCTGAAGAATAAAAATTAACTGATTTTTTCCATCCCCCCATCTCCCCATCCCCTCACTTTTCACCCACCATTTCCGGTAGCTTCCACCAAGGAACATGAGGATATTCGTGATGTTCCTGGTGGTAGCCAAAATGATAGCAAGTGATGAACGACCAAAAGGTTGAAAAATGAGTACTTTCAGCACGATGATGATTTTTATAACCACCTGTTGGTTCTCGGTGAGTTAGGAAAGTGCCAAAATAAAATAATTGCAATGAACTTAAAATCGATGGTATCCACCAAAATAAAGCTAAATTAATTATCGGTATATGCAATAATAAGATAAGCGGATAAAAAACTACGGTCATGGCAATAATTTGCTGCCAGTTTGCGTACCCTTTCATAAAATGAAAATACCAAGCAAAGAAACTCTTGTGCTTGCCATCATGGAAGTCGGGATCGAGTTCTGTTGCTGGGTGTTTATGATGGAACCAATGTTTTTTCAATAACTTATCGTAGGAAAGCAAGCCATACAAAGTAACTGCGATCGTACCGATTAAATTATTAATTTTTATGTTTTGTGGAAAAACTACTCCGTGCATAGCATCGTGTGCAGTAATAAACAATCCCGTATAAAGAAATGTTTGCCAACCTATAGCAGGTACTAACCACAAAACTGACGATTTTTCAATATGGATGGATAAAAATAAAACTTCACTAATTAACCATAATACTATAATTAAGCCAGCAATGATAATTCCCCAACTCATTGCTTCACTTCTGATTAGAGACATTGTTTCTAGTCGCTCAAACGTTATTAATCCAGGTTCGATCGCAGTTTTACTTTGCATAAAATTGAATAGTAAATTTTTCAGACATAATGATTTAAGCGATGCTACTCAAATCGCCTTTTAAAAATTGTTCTTAGTAAGGACTTTAGTCCTTTCAAATCTCTAGCTAAAGGACTAAAGTCCTTACTACAAACCAATGAAGTCGAAGTTATTAAAAACGTAGAGATAGTTTCAACTTTCGACCATTTGCTCATCTAAATCTCAAACAAAATCAGATGTTTGGCAGCTTTGCACTCAGGCTGCTAGTTGGTGTAATTTCATATAAAGTTCAGCTTGAGTGCAAAGATACTAAATATTAACGAACGATGTACTGAGGAAGCAGGTGCAGCACATCACGCAACACGCTGTAGCCAGCTAAATCCCACAGTAAATAAGCTAAAAATCCGATCATTGCTAGGCGTCCGTTCCACAGTTCAGCTTGAGGAGTCAAGCCAAACAGAAAAGCATTGCGATCGACGCCGTTGTATTCTTTAGCAACAGGTGGTAAATCAGTAGAAGGGCGAGATTCCATAACTTTACATTCCTTAACCTATTGACTCTCTTATCCTAGCGATCCGTTTCTAACCTGCTGTCTGTCTATAGTCTCAAACTCAATACAGTTCTAAAGAACGATGTTCGAGTATTTGTGAAAAAGCTTACTATTACAAAAGGTTAATTAAACTAAAATTTCCCTCTTTAGATAGAAGAATTAATTGATATTTTAAACAAATTATCTCTCGGCTATTGCTTTAACTGTTACTGGCAAATTGAATAATTACCCAATACAATATATGCTTAGCTGGGTTTAGCACGTTATTAAGTTTTTATATTTGTTTTAAATCGTGACGATACTTATAAAAATAATAAAATAATTATCGATTCATTAAGTAATTATTGACCTTTGAGTTGCTGGTTATAAAATTAAGTACGCATAACATAAACTTAAAAAAATAGAAATATGACAACTACATTGCAACCTGTTTCTGAAATTCAACTTAATAACCAAGTTACCAACTTTTTGAAGCAACCTAAAAAGTTACTTATTAACGGTAAATGGGTTGATGCTGCTAACGGTAAAACATTTCCCGTCGTCAACCCAGCCACGGGGGAAGTTATCGCACAAATTGCCGAAGGGACAGCCGAAGATATCGATCGCGCAGTCAAAGCCGCACGCCAAGCTTTCGAGAATGGCCCTTGGTCGAGAATCACGGTGTCCGATCGCTCAAAATTAATTTGGAAACTAGCCGACTTACTAGAAGCAAATTTAGAAGAATTTGCCGAACTGGAATCTCTCGATAACGGCAAACCAATTAACGTGGCGCGAGTTGCCGATGTACCCCTCGCCGTCGATCTGTTGCGCTACATGGCAGGTTGGGCAACTAAAATTGAAGGCAGCACCATACCCATTTCAGTACCTTACGATCCCGGCAGTAAATATTTAGCCTACACTCAACGAGAACCAGTCGGAGTTGTCGGACAAATTATTCCTTGGAATTTCCCCTTATTGATGGCAGCCTGGAAATTAGGCCCAGCACTTGCCGCCGGATGTACAGTCGTTTTAAAACCCGCCGAACAAACTCCCCTCTCCGCACTTCGCTTAGGCGAATTAATTTGCGAAGCCGGATTTCCCGACGGAGTAGTTAACATTGTTCCCGGTTACGGTGAAACTGCTGGCGCTGCATTAGCCGCACATCCCGACGTAGATAAAGTTGCCTTCACTGGTTCCACCGAAGTAGGTAAATTAATCGTGCAAGCTGCCGCCGGAAATCTCAAAAAAGTTACCTTAGAATTAGGTGGCAAATCTCCTAACATCGTTTTCAAAGATATTGATTTAGAAACAGCAATTCCCGGCGCGGCTAATGCGATTTTCTTCAATCACGGACAATGTTGTTGTGCGGGTTCTCGGCTTTACGTCGAAGAATCGGTTTTCGACAAAGTAATAGAAGGAGTTGCCGAACAAGCCAAAAAAATCAAACTTGGCCCCGGACTCGATCCGACCACTGACATGGGGCCGTTAGTTTCTGACGAACAACTCGATCGCGTTTGCGGTTATCTGCAATCCGGTTTTTCCGAAGGTGCAAAAGCCGTAACTGGCGGACAAAAAGTGGGAGATAAAGGCTACTTTGTCGAACCGACAGTTTTGGTCAATACCAATCAAAAAATGAAAGTGGTTCAAGAAGAAATTTTTGGCCCTGTCGTGACGGCAATCCCCTTTAAAGAAATCGACGAACTTTTACCGATCGCAAATGATAGTATCTACGGATTAGCTGCTGGGATTTGGACGAAAGATATAGGTAAAGCACACAGTTTAGCCAGCAAACTTCGGGCAGGTACAGTTTGGATTAACTGCTACAACATTTTCGATGCTGCCTTACCCTTTGGCGGTTACAAACAATCAGGATGGGGACGGGAAATGGGACGCGAAGTGCTAAATCTTTACACCGAAGTTAAGTCAGTTTGCGTCAAATTGTAGTTAAGTAGGGTGCGTTAGGCGCTACTTGCATAAAACAGCCTTAATCGTCAGGCAAGTTTAGCCGTAACGCACCATATCTAAGAGAGCGGTGCGTTACGCTTGAGCTAACGCACCCTACCTTATAATATTTTCTCGATCGACCAGTCCCTACAATGGTTTTGTAATAATCCAAGTTGCTAGTTATAAGTTTTACCTTTTGAGATCCCCCTCGCATCCCCCTTATTAAGGGGGACTTTGAATTCGGTTCCCCCCTTTTTTAGGAGGGTTAGGGGGGATCGAAAAGCTGAGTATTTCTATCTAGCAACTTGAGTTAATTATCAAAACGCCAATGCGGGTACTGACGATGAGTGAGCTTATTCCGATCGATTTCTCCAACTATGCAAATATCGTCGTGCTAACCGGAGCAGGAATTTCGGTAGCTTCAGGACTCCCTACCTTTCGCGGATCTGGCAGCATAGGTGAAGAATCTTCTACAAAAAAATATACATCCGTTGAGGCGATCGAAGAAGACCCGGCTGGTTTGTGGCATTACTTTAGCAACTTCCGTATAGTTGCCAGACAAGCTACCCCTAATGCAGCGCATATCGCACTTGCCAATTTGGAAAATCGTCTTCAGGCTGAGCAGTCTTTCACTTTAATTACTCAGAATGTAGACGGACTGCATCAGCGTGCGGGGAGTCGAAATGTAATCGAATTGCACGGAAACGTACACAGAACAAAGTGTACGAATCCAAAGTGTACTTTAGAACCTTATTCAGAAGAGAACCTGCATACAGACTCGATTCCTTCTTGTCCTTCGTGCGGTCATATGTTGCGCCCAGATATCGTACTGTTTGGCGAGTACCTTTCAGCACTTGCAGATTGGCAGTCAAAACGATCGCTTCGCGAATGCAATTTATTTATTGCTGTCGGTACATCGGGTGTAGTATATCCTGCGGCTAACTTTGTCAGGTCAGCAGCTTACGTCGGTGCCAGAACGATTATGGTAAATTTGGAGCCGATCGATCCGCCCAATCCATCCTTCCAAGAACAATACCTGGGACGTGCGGAAGAAATTTTACCGCAACTGTTAGCAATTAGTAAGTAGGTAAGCGTGAAAATACGAAGGTAGATTTGTAGGGGCGGGTTTAGTTATAGTGCTTGGTATCCAACTGTTTTACTCGCTTATCTTACCCGCCCTGCCCATGTGCGTTTATCCATACCATCCTACTTAGTTAAAAATCTATTTCAATATTTCCTAATTCTCGACGAATTCTTAGCATCCCAATTCCGTAAACTAACACTTGTTTCAGTTCCGGGTCTTTCTCTTCTAAAATCCACTGCGCTTCCCATTTTTGGGGTGATATCGCGCCATATTTTTCGGGTATGACTACACCATGATAGGCATACACGCTAAATCCGTCTGTGAACTCAATTGCTGGCGTCCCTTCTGCATGAAGGCGTCTTTCGTTATCAAAGCTGAGTTTTGATGGTCGATCGCAAACAAAGCAAGTTTTCTTCCACGGGAAAATCCAACCGCATTCTCTAGCGACAGATTGAAGTACTTCCCACTTGTCGGGCGAGTATTCGCAGTTTAAAACTGAAATACAATAATCAAATGCACTAGCATAAACTGCCCATAATTCTGGTTGTATGCAGTTATCATTTTGACTAGTCAGTTGGTTTCTCAGTTGCTTCCATAAAGAATTACCGAGTTGAACTCCCAGTTGTTTTGTCAGAGGAGTCCAGAGATATCTTTTCAGCGGATCGATCGCTTCCATTTCCAAATTATTCTCTACCAGACTTCCCAATTGGCTACCCGGTGGAATTTCCAGTTGCTTCTCGATTTTGCCCCTCAACAAACTCCCCAGAAAACTCCCCAGTAAGGAGGGAGGTTTTTGCAAAACGGCATAGGGGCTATCAAAAAATTGTATTTTCGGTTCCGGAAGACCGATTTCGCGGTAAACAGCTTCGATCGCTAAAGCTGCTTTTTGACGATCGATCCTCTCGGTGGAAAGAGCGATCGATCTCCACTTGTTACGGATCGCACCGATCGCAACTACTTGCTCGGACGTAAGGTTTTCGATTTTAAAATTCAATATACAGCCATCCCTAATATTTTTAGCGCCGTAGGACAATTAACGCTAGGAAATTGCCCCATGTGTCGAGATTAACATCAAGGATAGCGGTTTGCGGGAAAGCAGAGTAGCAAAATATAGGCTTCTGTTTCAATATCCATCCGAGTCGGACAGAATTTGCGTATTTGCGTAGTTTAACTAGAACTATCTATATATATATAAGAATACCGCTGAACGTGGAGTGAAAACGACCAAATATTTTAAATAATCGCGATCGCACAACCGAGTACCGAACAAAACCAATAGGTGAATAACATATAACTATAATGATCGGCTTTTGGGAAGCGGCAAGAAATCACTCGTACCGCGATCGTTAAACTCAAAACTGCCAAAAAAACATCGCACAATATCACATTTTCGGTTAAACCTGCTGGCATCATCAATCCGAAATGAGTCACCAAAGGTAAAAGTGCAAAGCCGGAACTTAACACCACTCGACTTGCAGTTTCTCCAAAAGCGATCGGGAAAGTGTTTCTGCCAATTGCGCGATCGCCATCAATATCCCGCAGATCCTGAATAGCCGCTAAAAATAGCCACACACCAGCTACCACCAAGATCCACTGCCAAGCGATCGATGTAATCGGCGTTACCAATTGCCAAGCCGCTGCAAGTAGAGCAAGAGTACCTACTCCTATGAACAGATTCTTGGTAATCCAGTGCTTAGAACCACTACCTAAATTGTGCAGAATAATACAACCTTGCCAAAGCAGCGCCCACTCTAAAACACCAAACCACCATCCCACCAATCCAAACAACACCATCGTCACAGCCAATCGCACCTTTGCACCTAGAGGTGAAACATCACCTTTCACCAGTGGACGATGGGGTTTATTAATCCGATCTTCATCAATACCAACTATTTGGTTCGATATGCAAAACGGCATGATATACAGCCAAAAGTAAACAATGCCGCGTGCCAGTACAAGCAATAAGTCAAGCACATTAGTCGGATGAGTTTTCCACGCCGCCATCATAAATAGTAACCCAGGTATCATCGATGCTGAAATATCGCCGCCGATGAATTGCCAACTCAGCCACGCTTCATGTCGGAGGCTTCGGTAGATTTTTGCAATTAAAGCCCTAACGGTTGATAACACTTTTGCTTGTACTGACATTTTTTCTTCACACCCTGTAAACCAGAATTTTCCCATCAACTAACTGAAGCCGTAGGATGATTATTCTGTTAATCTTTATTTGTCGGTGATTTGTGTCACTGAACATGGTCAATCATATCAGTAAATCTGCCATTTAGTAGATTTACTGTACTCTAATGTTATTTGAATACATTAACTTAATAAAAAAATATAATAACTTTTTCTAATATCAATTTTTACCAAGTACGGGAAAAACCGATCGCAGCTTTATTAGCTTAATCGTCGTAAACCTTGAATTAATAAGGATTTCAGTTAAATAAGAAGCTCGTGAACTATTTTGCGGCTGCCCAAAATGTGCGAAGTCGATCGCTAAAGCCAAACTCAAGAGATAATATCTCCTCAGCATCAACTTTTACATAAAAAGGAAAAAAAACCCTTGAAACTCCCTGATGGCCCCCAGGCTCCAGTTTGGTTAGAGACACTTCAGTTTGTTCTCCGACCCATAGAATACTTAGAAGCACGGCAAAAGCGCTACGGTGATGCTTTCACTATAGGAAGGAATACGGATTCTCCAGTAGTGTACTTAAGTCACCCGCAAGCGATCGAAGAAATTTTTACAGCCGATCGAAATTTGTTTGATGTTGGTCGTGGTAGCAAGCCCCTTTTAGAACCGCTTTTAGGAGAACAATCTCTAGGAGTGCTTGATGGGCAAAGCCATCAACGCTTGCGACGACTTCTCCTGCCCCCTTTTCATGGCGAACGAATGCGGGCTTACAGCCAACTCATCAGCAAAATCGCCCAACAAGTATTGAGTGGGTGGACAATTGGTAAAGCTTTTCCAGTCCGTTCATCAATGCAAGAAATTACCCTGCGCGTAATCCTGCAAGCTATTTTTGGCATAAATCAGGGACAACGATACGACCTCCTTCGAGAACTACTTAGCACCTTCGTAGACTCAATAAGTTCTCCTTTAAATGCTGCACAGCTTTTTTTTCCTGCCATGCGCCAGGACTTGGGCGCTTGGAGTCCGTGGGGGCAATTTGTGCGCTTGCGTAAGCAAATAATCCAATTGCTGATTGACGAAATAGAAGAGCGACGGCAGCAGCCAATTGAAGAAGAACGTACCGACATTCTTACCTTATTACTAATGACTGTAGATGAAACAGGTCAACCTTTGACCGATGCCGAATTACGAGATCAACTCCTCACGCTATTGTTCACGGGTCATGAAACTACAGCAACCGCACTAGCTTGGGCATTGTACTGGATTCACTATCTGCCAGAAGTTAAGAGCAAACTTCTTGATGAAATTGGCACTATAGATGCTGATGCTGACCTAAGTGCGATCGCTCGACTTCCCTATCTTACTGCGGTAGTTTCTGAAACACTACGGATCTATCCAGTAGGTTTAGCTACCCCAAGTCGCATTTTAAATTCCCCATTACAGATTGGGGATTTTCAATTCAATCCGGGTACTGTGTTAGTTCCCTGCATTTATTTGACTCACCAAAGAGAAGATTTGTACCCAGAACCGAAGCATTTTCAGCCAGAGCGCTTCTTAGAAAGGCAATTTTCACCATACGAATATTTTCCTTTTGGCGGTGGTAATCGTAGTTGTATTGGGATGGCATTTGCTCAGTTTCAAATGAAGTTAGTACTGGCTACGCTCTTGCGTAACTTAGACTTGGATTTAGCATCCGGACACTCCATCAAGCCTGTACGCCGTGGCCCCACCCTCGCCCCTTCAGACAACCTGCATCTGATTGTCAAGGATAGGCATCCTGTACTGCATCAGAAAGCACTAGCCGCCTTATAAATTGACAACGGGGGTTCTTCTCAATTAGGCAAGTTCAGAGTAAGCCACTTTCTGAAATTTTTTCTGCTCAATGGGAATCATAATTACAAACTCTGTTCCCTCTCCCGGTGCAGAAATACACTCAATTTTACCTCCGTGTTTCTCCACCACAATTTGATAACTAATCGACAAACCCAAACCAGTACCTTTACCTATGGGTTTTGTAGTAAAGAAAGGATTGAATAACTTAGAACGTACTTCTTCCGTCATACCGGGGCCGTTATCCTTAATCCGAATTATAACAAATTGGGTATTAGGAATTGATGAATATTTAGACTCTTCCTCATCGATTATTAATGGCCTATTTTCTAGTTTGGTACTAATCCTAATTTCCTTCTCGCTAACAACTCTTTCCTCTTCCATTGCATCAATAGCATTTGCCAAAATATTCATAAACACCTGATTTAACTGTCCACCGTAACACTCAACTTTCCGTAAATTACCGTACTCCTTCACCACCCGAATCGCCTTTAATTCTCCCTTAGCTTTCAAACGATGTTGCAAAATCATCAACGTACTTTCCAACCCATCGTGGATATTTACTGACTTAGCACTCCCATCATCAACCCGCGAGAAATTCCGTAACGACTGCATAATTTCTCTAATCCTGTCAGTACCAACTTGCATCGAAGAAAGCATTTTAGGCAGGTCTTCCTTCACGTATTCCAGCTCTATTGTTTCTATCTCTTCTTGAATCTCAGCTGGAGGATTGGGGAAATGATGCTGGTAAAGATTCAAAATATTCAACAAATCTTGTACGTACTCAGAAGCATGATGCAAATTGCCATTAATAAAACTCACTGGATTATTCACCTCATGAGCTACGCCCGCCACCAGTTGTCCTAAACTAGATATCTTTTCAGTTTGCACTAATTGAGCTTGCGTTTGTTGCAACTTGTGCAAATATTTTTCCAGAGCTTCATTCTTTTCTTTTAACTGCGCTTCTGACTTTTGCAAAGCCTCATTCTTACTATCCAATTCTTGATTTTTCGCTTCCAGTTGTTGAGAGTAAGTTTGCAACTCCTCGTAAAGATTTGCATTCTCTAAAGAAATAGATGCTTGTGCCGCTAAAAGTTTTAAAACAGACAACCGCGCTGACGTAAAAGCACCCACACTCAAATTATTTTCTAAATAAAGGACGCCAGTAAACTTTCCTTTATGAGTAAGCGGCCAGCAAAAAATTGATTTCGGTTGAGCTTTCAGGATGTAAGGATCGTTAGTAAATAGTCCCTCAACTGTTGAATTATTTAAGACTATAGTTTGTTGGCTTCTTTCTACGTAATTAATAATCGATAATGGTAAATCCGGACGAGATTCAACGGGAACTGATGGCAGTACGCGCACTTTACTTTTTTCCACAGCACCCTCTGCTACCAGCACCAACTTACCAGATTTTGATAACAACAAATAACCTTTAGAAGCACCAACATTCTCAATCGTGATCTGCATTAACTTAGAAAGCAACTTGTCCAAAACAATTTCTGAAGAAATCGCTTGTGATGCCTTCGTCACCGTGACTAAATCCAAAGCAGATGCACTACCTCCCGTGGTACTGGTAGAGGTTGTTGTGCGATTAATATCTATGTCAGTTGGTTCCCGTTTTAGTATTTGAGAGAAGAACTGAGGATATCTTTCTTCTAAATCTTTTACTTTTGCTTTAGCACCCCAACGAACATAACCGTAATAAGCATCCGTCAAATAAGTTTGACCAACCTTCTCCCTGCCCTGTGAAAAATGAAACTCTGCTGCTAGTTCATTTGCCAGCGCTTCTTCTTGAATGTATCCTTGTTTCTTAGCTCCTTCGATCGCACGTTGGTAATATTCGATCGCTCTGATCTCTTCACCTAAAACTCGCGCCTTCTCTGCTTCTACAAGCTCGTACTTATGCTGATAATTATCTGGTGCATGAAATGCCCATTTTTTTAGTTTTTTCTGATTCGAGATTACCTTTTTCAGATAAACTCTTTTTTGCCTCTTTGAACTGTTATAACACAAAGCTAGTAGCGCCAAAGAATAGTAAAGATTGTGTGCAGTCAGAGGCAAAGCTGCAAACCCACCTTCTATATATTTTTCAGCTAATTTTGCTAGTTCGAGAGACCGCGTATATTCTTTAAAAAGATACAATAAACCAGCCTTTAAACAATAAAAATGAAACAGGCACACCACATTATTAGTATTTTTAAAAATCGGTAGCTTTTCATCTTCATCAAACATTTCTCCTACTAAACGGTATTTATCTTTAGATACGCCGAGTAAGTTTAAAACTACTTGGCTCCATATTTGCGTATAATTTATTTGAATTTCCTGTTGGAAATTTACCAACATTTTCATATATTTTGCTTGTTTCTGTGCTAATGATTCTAGATGCTCTCCAGTTAAGTAAGGGTAAGAACAGTAATACCTAGCATGATGACAAGCATATTCTATATCTCCTACTTCTAGCCCAACAGCAATTGTTTCCACAAAAGGTTGAATTGACTTGATTGCAGGCTCTTTCCACTGTCTGATTCCCGAATTAAATGTTACATATACGATCGGTTTTAGTTTTTTGGCATCATATTTTTCGAGAATTTGCAATGCTAGTTGTCCAAATCGATAACCCGATTCGATATCTCCTAGACTTCCACATAGCAACAAACCATAAATCACATATGCTAAAGCCGAAAATGAACAATTGCCATATTTGAATCCTAAATTCAGCATAGCAAATATAATTAGTGGGAACATGGCTGGTCTGGCCATAAAAACAGGGGAAGTAATATTCATCAATATCCCCATTGCTGCTAGCTTATAGGAATCAGTCATTTCCGGAAGGTTCGCTAAGTTCTCAATCTGTTTTCCTGATAATACTAACTTCGTGCGAATTAAACCTAATAAAATGTCGAGTGTTGTTGGTTTTTCTGGCAGCCTAACCCCTAGTAATTTCAAGACCGGAAGTGCAGTATCTATCGCAGCTTGCATCTGATTTTGCGCTATGTAAAACTGAATTTGAGTCTCGTAAACAGGGACTTTCTCTAACAAAGTTTTTGCCCGTTCTAATACGACCTCAGACAATTGCTTGGCCCGATCGAAGTTAATATTGAGATACTCCGCAGATGCCGTTTCTACAAATAAGTCTCGCGTCAATTCATACTTTCTTTCCCAGCCATCTGGGGGAAGTAATTGCAATCCCACATTCAAATACCTAGCGGCAGCATCATAAGCAGTAGCAGCTAAAGCTTTTTTTCCAGCCATCAAGTTTAATCTCGCCAATTCTTCTTGCTCTGCTTCTTTGGTAATAAATTCTATTCCTATATTCAACTGATTAACAATATCAAATATGTTTTCTGCCAAAGCAAACTTAGCCGTTTTTTGTAACAGCAATCGACCGATTTTTAAATGAGTGACTTTTCTTTCCGATTCCGGTATCAGAGAATAAGCAGCTTGCTGTACTCGGTCATGTAAAAATTTATAACTTACTCTTAAATCCTTATCCTGCAAATACTTCTGTTCTAATTCATCAACAAATAAGGGAATTTTGTAATCTGATGAAAGGGGCAAAATCAACCCAGCTTGCAATGCTTCCCACAACTCATCGGCAGTAGTCAATAAAGATTGCTCGTTCACCACTGCCAGATTATCTAAATTAAACGTATTACCGATGCAAGCAGCTAATTTTAAAACCTGTTGCGTAGTTTCAGGTAATTTTTGGATATTTCTAGCTACTAATTCAACCACATTATAATCAGTAATACCGAGAGCTTGAATCTGCTCTAAATCCCACAACCAACGCCCCTCGGTAAAATCAAAGGTTAGCAGCTTATCAGAATACAAAGTAGACAATAAAGTAGTCAAAAAGAAAGGATTTCCCTGAGTTTTGTTAAAAACTAACTCAGCTAAAGGTCTTACCCTTGCTAATTCGGTATTTTCCGCTTGCTTTAAATGTGGGGATGTAACTGTTTCAACGAAAGTATCATTAACTAAAGTCAAAATATTTTCCAAGCTCAAAGCTTCTAGAATAATATTATTAACAACTGCTCCAGTTTGTTGAATTTTTTCTATGGTTTGAATCGTGGCATGAGTCGGACTAACTTCATTATCTCGATATGCTCCTATCAGCAATAAGTACTGGCTTGCTGTATCGGTCATTATCAATTCAATCAATTTTAAAGAAGCCGAATCCGCCCATTGCAAGTCATCTAAAAATAAGACTAATGGATGTTCTTTTTGGGCAAATATGCCAATAAACTTTTGAAATACTCGATTGAACCGATTTTGAGATTCGGTTGGCCCCAATTGCACTACTTCTGGCTGTTTGCCAACGATCCATTCTACTTCCGGAATTACATCAATAATAACTTGTCCGTTTTGTCCTAATGCTTTTAATAATTTTGTTTTCCAAACTTCTATTTTCTCTTTACTTTCTGTTAATAACTGACGTATTAATTCAGAAAATGCTTGGATGAGTGCTGAGTAAGGTATATTTCGCTTAAATTGGTCGAATTTACCAGAACTGAAATAACCGCGTTGCCGTACAATCGGCTTATGTACTTCGTTAACTACGGAAGTTTTGCCAATCCCGGAATAGCCTGAAACTAGCATCATTTCAGTTGCACCAGTAGCAACGCGATTAAAAGTTTCTAATAGTTTGGCAACTTCTTCTTCCCTGCCATATAGTTTTTGGGGAATCAGGAATTGGCCGGATTTATCCATCTCTCCGGGTACGAAGTTACTAATTTCACCGCCCAAAACTAGTTGATTAAAACAAGTTTCTATATCAGCTTTTAATCCCAAAGCGCTTTGATATCTATCCTCAGCATTTTTCGCCATTAATTTCATTACTATTTCGGATATCGCTAGGGGGATCTCCGGATTAACCTGATGGGGCGATACAGGTATTTTCGCAATATGGCAATGTACCAATTCCAGAGGGTCATTGGTATTAAAAGGCAGTTCGCCTGTCAGGATTTCGTAAAAGGTAACCCCCAAAGAGTAGAAATCAGTGCGATAATCTAGAGAGCGATTCATCCGCCCGGTTTGTTCCGGCGACATATAGATGAGAGTACCTTCTAGTAAATCGGGATTGCTAATTGAAGGAGTTTCTCTAGATAGGCGAGATGCGATACTAAAGTCGATCAGTTTAACGAGCCAGTTTTGAGGATCGATCAGGATATTTTGAGGTTTAATATCTTTATGAATAATCTGATTTTGATGTAACTCGTGGAGAGTTTCTGCCAACTGACGAGCAATAGATAAAAAAGCAAGTATAGATATTTTTTGGGTGCTAATTAATTTTTTGAGGGAGTTTCCCCGAAAATCTTCTAATATCAGTGCTAAACCATTTTTATAATTTTCTAAAGCAATTGGTTTGGCAATACCTGATATGTTTAGTGGTAAAATAATTTTATATTCATGCCGCAATCGGGATATTTCTTCCAAAGTCGGGTACTCTTCCAGAAGAGTTTTAATAATTACCGATGTTTGTGAAGGTAGTTTAACGCCGCGATAGATGATTGTTTTTGCCCCTTCATGAATTGCTTCAGTAAGTTGATATCCGGGAAGTACTAACATTATGGTAGTCCTCGTATTATTACGGTAACCAGAACACGAAATTGTCACCGTGTTCCGTACACCGATATATTTGTTCTTTCCGATCGGAGCAACTGAAAAAGTAGCTTATTTTAGGTTAGCTTTCTTTTTGCTGAACAGCCAAGGATATCCTGTCATAAAATATAGAGACGTTGCATACAACGTCTCTACAAGTTTAAAGCTTATTCCCACTAGCTATTTTAAGGATATAGACCCCGGTCAGCTAAAGCCTGGGCTACTCTGCCCACACCTAAAGTATAAGCGGCTACTCGGAATGGTACTTGTCGCATATTCGATTCTTTAGTTACTTGATGATAAGCGTGTACCATCAAACCTTCCATTTCCCGATTAACTCGTTCTTCATCCCAGAAAACGTAGGATAAACCTTGTACCCACTCCAGATAACTCACTACTACGCCACCAGCATTAGTTAAAATATCCGGCAGAATAGTAACGCCTCGCGATTGCAATGCCAAATCCGCCATCAAGGTTACTGGGCCATTAGCCGCTTCTGCCACGATTTTGGCTTGCACTTCA
This sequence comes from Leptolyngbyaceae cyanobacterium, assembly GCA_036703985.1. Classification (GTDB taxonomy): domain Bacteria; phylum Cyanobacteriota; class Cyanobacteriia; order Cyanobacteriales; family Aerosakkonemataceae; genus DATNQN01. Next base: position 53,444 of record DATNQN010000084.1, on the reverse strand, counting down.
TGGACGTTATCTTCGGTAATTTGGTTTTCCAATGCAGCTGGAATCAGCACATCGCAAGGCAAAGCTAACAATTCAGAGTTGGTAACTGGTGAACTACCAGGAAAACCTGCAATGCTTCTGTTATTTTGAGCAGCATAAACTTTCAGTGCTGGGATGTCCAAGCCTTCTGGATTGAAGATGCCGCCAGATACATCGGAAACTGCTAAAACTTTCGCGCCTGCTTCGTGGAATAGCCAAGCCGCTGCACCGCCAACATTACCAAATCCTTGGATGACTATTTTTGCACCTGCGAGGGATTTACCCATTTCTGTCAAGGCTTCCCGCACGATAATCATTACACCACGTCCGGTGGCCATTTCCCGTCCTCTGGAACCACCGATCGAAATTGGTTTACCAGTGACTACTCCCGGTACGGCATGGCCTACATTCATCGAATAAGTATCCATGATCCAGGCCATTTCGCGAGCAGAAGTGCCGACGTCTGGGGCGGGAATATCAACGGAAGGGCCAATATCTTTAATTAATTCGCTAGCATAACGTCTGGTAATCCGCTCTAACTCTCCTACACTGTAGCGTGCAGGATCGATCGCAATTCCGCCCTTTGCACCTCCATAGGGAATGCCAACTAAAGCACACTTCCAAGTCATCAGCATCGCCAATGCCGATACTTCTCGCAACGTAACGGCTGGATGGTAACGAATTCCCCCTTTATATGGCCCCAAAACATCGCAATGCTGTACCCGGTGTCCTGCTAAAACGCGCACCTCACCGTTATCCAATTTGACGGGAATGGACACCGTAACTACTTTGCGGGGGTGGCTGAGAACTTCTGATAATCCTTGGTCTAGCTGTAATTCTTTCGCTGCTTGGTCTAAATAACTGCAAGCTTGATCGAACGGACAAATATGCGCCGGAGAAGCCGTTTCCAGCGGTAGAAGTGATGGTGCAACCATATTCTTGTCTGTAATAGAGGATTTCTGTAAATATCTATCCGTAGCGTAACCTGCCAATCTTGAAAAAATAGTGAATTTGTAAAATTCGTTACAATTTTTCAGACTGATTAGTGGTAGCGCTGAGTAGTAATCGCCATAACAATCGCTCTGGTTGGTTAGGATGTTGTTAATTCCACCAAAACCAAGATTGCCAGACTCTTCTTACCCCAGCCCCCAGCGATAATTTCCCGTTCCAAATCTTCAACCTTTGAAAATAAATCCCAGTAGTGTCAAAATCTTACTACCAGCTTGCGGATGGTCTCTTACGTAGGATGTGCTAATCAGCAGCCTACCGCAGGTGTAAGCCGCAGCTTGTCGATTAGCCCATTTGTGCTGTCATTTTTTCCAGCAAAATGGTCGATCGCGTTAATTTAGGTGCCTACTCTTCACACGAACTTTCTTAATCGGCTTTCCCAGAGGACTTCTGTCATAGTTATGGCGAAACGCTACGTTCGAGTTCAAACGGCTAAGGGACAGATTTATTACGGTTTACTGCAATTAAACCGTAGCGTCATCTTGCTTGATGCCCCACCCTGGTTGCAAGGACAACCTACTGATTCGGAGTTACCGCCGGATACTTATCAACTGTTGGCTCCTTGCGCGCCCTCCAAGGTAGTGGCAGTAGGTAAAAATTATGCCGATCACGCAGCGGAGATGGGATCGGATGTCCCAAAGGAACCGCTTTTATTTCTCAAACCGTCTACAGCAGTAATTCCCACAGAGGCTCCTATTTGGTATCCCCCTCAATCCGAGCGAGTTGATTACGAAGGGGAGTTAGCTTTAGTGATAGGAGAGCGATGCGTTGATTGTACGCCTCAGCAAGCTCAAGCTAAAATTTGGGGTTATACGATCGCTAATGATGTAACGGCGCGAGATTTACAACAAAAAGATAGCCAATGGACGAGAGCAAAAGGATTTGATACTTTTTGTCCTTTAGGCCCTTGGATCGTCCGAGAATTGAGTCCTGGTGCTAGATTGCAGACTTTTTTGAACGATCGCGAGCAACCAGTGCAATCGGCTCAGATCGATGAAATGGTGTTTGGGCCAGATCGGTTAGTTTCTTATATCAGCCAAATCATGACCTTGTTACCCGGGGATGTGGTGTTGACCGGGACTCCATCTGGTATTGGGCCAATCCAGGTGGGCGATCGCGTCCGCGTGGAAATTGAAGGTATTGGTTATTTGAACAATACTGTCATCCCCAGACCATCAATAGAAGTAGCTCAAATCTGAACGACTTCGATCGACAAGAGCGGGTGAAGAGGAGAACATTTGTTGACTATTCTCTCTTTTCCTTTTCCCTTCCCCTTTTTTCTCTCTCTTTAACGAGTTTGCGCGTAAGCGGCTTCTGAGATCACGGGGATTTCTGCATAAAGACCCCGCAAAGCTTGCACGATCGAATATAAAGAGCCAACTACGACTGCTAAGAAAACCGTATCAATGACGATCTCTATAATAAATGGCGCTGAGATATTAGGAATTACCGGAGATACTAGCAAATTATATACATTTGGTATTCTTAATAATCCCAGTAGCTCTAGAATAGCTTGACATAGAGATGAAAAAATCCCTAGCATCAAAGCTTGCATCGTATTGAAACGTAAAAAGTGTAAAAATCTCTCATTTCTGACAATCAAAAGATAGAGTGCCAAAAATACTACCAAACCAAAATACGGTATAAAAAGACTGAGATAGGCATAAATCGCCATCACCGGATAAAGCGGTATATATAGCGTTCTCAGAATGGGAAAGTCTTGATATAAAAATATACCTAAGGCATACACTTCAATTAAAGGCAAAATGTATGGCAAACTAGCTAAAACTCTGTCTTTGATGGATGCCGAGCCGCGCCAACTCATTCAATTACTCCTGCCTCAAAAATTAAAAACTATTTTTCTACACAAAAAATAGCTTTTAACATTGTAAAAATATCTTAACTGCCAAACCCTATCCACGTCTACAAAGGGCAAAAACTAAATTTAATTAGCTCGATTTACTCGATATTGGCAATGCGGAAACCCATTTGACACTGATATTGGTCTGGCTGATTCTCCGCAGGTTTACCAACTGCTTGACCGCAGCGAAGTTGACCGCCCCTCCAGCGGGGCTGACCGCCGTGGTCGGCAAGCAAACAGTTCTGACAAACTATTTGGGGAGAAACGATCCGATCGTCCATCAAAATAACTAGCATTTGACACCTTCCGCTTCAGTCGAATGCCACCGACTTTATTTTATGTCAAGGTTTTCGGTAGATCGTGTAAAATAATACAGAGCTTAATAACCAGCCGATCGCGCAAGCCGTCTGCTGCCAATCGATTTGAGATTTTCAATTAGCCATCTCCTGACTTGCGCCAAATTTTTTATCTCCACCACTTAAGTCCGACTGCTCAAATCGGTCGCCCGGTTTAGGTGAAAAAAATTTGCTGAAAATACACTGAAAATCCCTCTTCATATCGAGCGAACAGCGTTATCATGATCTACGCAGCAGACTTACCATAGTAACCACCTGAATAGTGGGTACTATAAAAGAACCTTTGCCTGTATTCCTTGAAAGAGCTTTCCTAGAGATTTTTTACGTGAATCAGACTAACTTAGACTTTTTGGCCCAATCCGATCCCTTAGTAACAGAGTTTATCCAACAGGAACTCGATCGCCAACGGGATCATTTAGAGTTGATTGCTAGCGAAAATTTCACCTCGGCTGCCGTTTTAGCAGCACAAGGCTCGGTTTTAACTAATAAATATGCAGAAGGGCTACCCGGCAAACGCTACTACGGCGGTTGCGAATTTATAGACAAAATAGAGCAACTAGCGATCGATCGCGTCAAGCAACTATTTGGGGCAGCCCACGCTAACGTGCAACCCCATTCCGGAGCCCAGGCTAATTTTGCCGTTTTCCTGTCCCTATTACAGCCTGGGGACACCATTATGGGCATGGACTTGTCCCACGGCGGACACTTAACCCACGGTTCACCGGTTAACGTATCGGGAAAATGGTTTAAGGTTTGTCATTATGGCGTCAGCCAGGAAACCGAGCAATTAGACTACGATCGAGTACGAGAACTAGCGCTGCAACACCGTCCGAAATTGATCGTTTGCGGCTATTCGGCTTACCCCCGCATCATTCAATTTGATAAATTTAGAGCGATCGCCGATGAAGTAGGCGCTTACCTGCTCGCCGACATCGCCCATATTGCCGGATTAGTAGCGACCGGTCATCATCCCAACCCCCTCCCCCACTGTCACGTGGTAACTACCACCACCCACAAAACTTTGCGCGGGCCAAGAGGCGGTTTAATCATGACCAATGACCCGGAACTGGGCAAGCAACTGGATAAAGCAGTTTTCCCAGGTACTCAAGGTGGGCCGCTCGAACACGTCATCGCCGCCAAAGCAGTTGCCTTTGGGGAAGCCCTCAAGCCGGAATTTAAAACCTATTCAGCCCGAGTGATCGAAAATGCTCGTGCATTAGCGACCAGACTGCAAGAAAGAAACATTAAGATCGTTTCCGGCGGCACTGACAACCACTTAATGCTGTTGGATTTGCGATCGATCGGCATGACTGGAAAACGCGCAGACCAACTAGTAGCTGAAGTTAACATCACAGCCAACAAAAATACCGTTCCCTTCGATACGGAGTCACCCTTCGTAACCAGTGGCTTGCGGTTGGGTTCTCCTGCCATGACTACTAGGGGTATGGGCGTAGCAGAGTTTACCGAAATAGGCGATATAATTGCCGATCGGTTACTGAATCCGGAAGATGAAGTAATGGCTGGAGAGTGCAAGCAGCGGGTGAAAAAACTCTGCACGAGCTTCCCTCTCTATTCCCACCTCACCATACCAGTACCAGCCCTCGCTTAGTGCCGATTTCTCTTTAGACCCTTGCAATCAGTAGTCATCGGTCATCAGTCCGCAAACGCGACTAATGACTGAAGAAAAATGCCTAATGACAAAAAACTCGGCACTAACTATTCTTTTTCTTGCTGATTAGCAGTGGGAAAACTGAAGGTCTGAAATGTAGTACGTTTTGGCTGACGCTTTTTTGTCCCACTTCCTTGCATATTTCAGATGCCTTATCTCTATCATCTGATTGCCTTCTTGGTTTCTGCTGTCGTTGTCCTCTTGAGTACGCCAATTGTCAAACAAATTGGCCTCAAAAGCGGACTGTTTGACATCCCAGATAAAAGAAAAGTTCACCAACGCCCAATGGTGCGATTGGGAGGCGTATCTATTTTCGCCGGAACCGCTCTAGCACTCCTATTCGTTTGGTGGTCTGGTGGGTTCGTAGATACCAACGGCCAAATTTTGCCCCCCCAAGAAGAGTATGAAATTTGGGGAGTTACTCTGGGAGGTCTGGCCTTTTTCCTGATTGGTTTAGCAGATGACTTATTTGGCTTGTCGCCTTTTACGCGACTGCTGATCCAAGTAATCGTGGCTAGCATGGCTTGGAAAGCGGGGGTGCAAATTCAATTTCTCTCGATCCCCAGCGAAGGATTGGTAACTTTGCCAGATTGGGTAAGTCTGCCGATCACGGCGGTCTGGTTGGTGGGAATGGTAAATGCTACTAACTGGATCGACGGTTTAGATGGATTAGCGGCTGGGGTATCGGGAATTGCAGCCGTGGTGATGATGATTGTCAGCTTGTTTATGGGTCAACCAGCCGCAGCTTTGATCGTGGCAGCTTTGGCTGGTGCATTGCTGGCTTTTCTACGCTATAATTTCAACCCCGCTAAAATCTTTATGGGAGACGGCGGTGCCTATTTTATCGGTTTCGTGTTGGCTGCCGTAGGAGTAATTGGATTAGTCAAAACTACTGCGGTTACTTCTTTCGTGCTGCCTTACTTGATTTTGGCAGTGCCGATTTTGGATATGTCAGCAGTGATTCTCGATCGCATCCGCCACGGCAAATCACCTTTTATTGCCGATAAACGACATCTGCACCACCGCCTGATGAAAGCTGGCTTGTCCCATCGCTTAACGGTTTTATTCATTTATTCTTTGACTCTTTGGGCTGGCAGTTTGGCATTGGCTTTTGCTGGTCTTCCCTTCGGATCGGTCTATGGTATTGCGGCAACGGTGCTGCTGGCTTACACTAGTTGGAAAGTTTGGAAGCATCTGGACAGCATCAAGGATGAATAACTTGAATGAAAAACAGCCAATAGCGACTAGTGACAAATATTCAGGTACGGATGCTAAGATTGTCTTGTTAAACAAAGATTTATTTATTCGGAGCGCCGTACAAGTAAATATCAACAACCACAGCAATTTTATATGGATTTAAACTAAATTTCCTCTAGACGATGATTCATATTTAGCCATTAGTAGGAGCAGGATAATCTTGCTCCTATTTTTTGATTTTAATCTTCAACTTAAATTTTTCACACATACCTACTTAAAAAAATCATCAACTTTCTTTTGACCGGAAAAAAGGGTTTCAAGCCTCCCCTTTCAACGGGAATCATCAAAGAAATTTTCGCTTATTTCAAGCTCCGCCCGATCGCTGCCCAGCCAATCTAAAATCTAAAATCTAAAATCGAATGACCTGCTCGTACCTCCAGTAATCGAGAGTTTCTATCTAATGGCAGAAGCTATATCACCTGCATTCCTGCCATCTTTAAAAGGTATCGAAATTAAGATTGGGAGTAAAATTTTTCCGTGATTGTTAATCAACACCAGAACGGTTGGGAAGTGATTTATCATCGCGCTCATGCTTTGCTAGCTGCTGTATTGGCAGGACATTGGCGAAGAGAATATCGACCATTGCGTTGGGCTGAAACGATTGCGGCAATTTCCCATCACGATGATTTAGAAAAGGAATGGGAAGGAGATCATTTAACAGAAGCAGGTACGCCTCTAGATTTTACTCTTAGTAATAAATCTTCCCTAGAAAAGCTAAGGAAACTAACTACAAATTCTCGCTACCGTGGCAGGTGGGTAGCAATGTTAATTTCTATGCACATGAGTTTTTTGAATGAAGGTAAAAGGGGAGAGTCAGAGGAGTTAGATCGATTTTTAGATGAACAAAAAGCCAATCAAGAGAAATGGCAAAAAGAATTAAATCTTACTAAGCAAGAAGCAGAGGAAGCTTATGCTTTTATGCAGTGGTGCGATCGCCTTTCCCTGATCCTCTGTAAGCGCGAGTTACCCGCCGGACAACGTGCTTTAGAAATCGCTACCATGCCGGATGGCAAGCGCTACGAGATTATGCAGCGTGGAGATGGAACGGTGGCGATCGCGCCTTGGCCATTTGAAGAGGAAAAGCTGACTCTCGGCGTGGAAGCGTGCTATCTGACTCAAGTGCAATTCGAGAGTAACGAGGAACTGTCACAAGCGCTTCAAGAAGCACCGATCGATTCTTTAGAGTGGCAATTTGTCAAGTGACCTCTCCCCCAGCCCCTCTCCTACAAGGCGAGGGGAGTAATCTGACTCCCCCCTTCCCTAGTAGGGAAGGGGGGTCGGGGGGGTTAGGTCGCTTTCATCCAAAACGCTACATAAATTAACTTATTTTCATTTATCTATACAAAAATCTTTAACGCTGAAACCCTTATCCTACTTAAGTTTTATCAAATGCGACTAAAATAGTCGGGATTGATTTGGAAAAAAGAACTTTGCTGCTACACTTCATAACCATGCAAAACTTAAGTAAGTAACGGATGAAAACTCTACCCTCACTGCAAATCGGAAAATACGTTGCCCGTTATCCCATCGTTCAGGGTGCAATGGCTACCCGCGTATCTGGGGCAAACTTAGCTGGAGCAGTTGCTAACGCAGGTGGCATTGGTGTCATGTCAACAGTTGGCTTAGGGCTGAATTCACCGTTCTTCATGGGAGACTCTCATCGCCGCAAAATCAACTTTTTTCAAGCTAATCGTTTGGCGCTGATCGAACAGTTGCAAAAAGCTCGCGCCATCAGCCCCAATGGAATTATCGGAGTGAATGTTTTAATTGCTACGCGAAATTATCGCGATTTGGTGCGGACTGCGGCAGAAAATGGGGCTGATGTGATAATTACGGGGGCGGGGTTACCGCTGGATGTGCCAGAGTATACGAGAGATTATCCAGATGTGGCCCTGGTGCCGATCGTACCCTCAGTAGATGCCGCTAAACAGATCTGCCAACATTGGGAAACGGAGTACGATCGCATTCCCGATGCCTTGATCGTTCAGTGTTCCAAAACCGCTGGGGGACACGTCAGCACCAATTCTCCGCAAATCGCACAAGTGATTCCAGAATTAGTGCATTACTTGCGCTGCGAATTGGGTGTGGTGATTCCGGTAATTGCGGCTGGCGGGATTTGGGATCGCGGCGATATCGATCGGATGTTGGCGCTAGGTGCTAGCGGCGTACAAATTGGCACTCGCTTTATCACTACCGATGAGTGCGATGCCGATATTCGTTATAAGGAATTTCATCTGCGGGCGAGTGCAGAAGATGTAGCAATTGTACCCAGTCCTATCGGGATACCGGGACGCGCCATTCGCAACGAGTTTGCCGAAAAAGCGATCGCTAATTCCGCAGATTTGGAACGGCGTTGTGTAGCCAATTGCTTGCAAAGTTGCCTTTGTCGCGATCGTAAAGAAACTTACTGCTTGATTCAAGCACTCGATCGGGCTGCCACAGGAGACGTGGAAAATGGTTTAATCTTTTCTAGCTCTAATGCGGGAAGGGCCGATCGCATTGTCTCAGTTGCCGAACTGATGGCAGAATTAACTCAGCCTGCTACTGTTGGGATTCCCGTGGCAGCCTAACTCAGAACTCAAGAAACTGGTATTTCCGATCTGGATTTCTGCTACAACTAATATTCTTAGCGATTTTCCTCAACTTCCGGCTTTGGGAGTTGGGGAGATTTCCCAAATTGGAGAATTTGCGCTTGTTAACCTCTTTTTGGATGAACCGCCCAGAAGAAGAGGTTTTGATAGCGGAGTCAGTATCAGTTTCAAAAAAGTAGGCAAAAATAGATAAAAATATGGATATTAAAGAAATTTTAGAGAAATATGCGGCAGGAGAAAGAGATTTTTCTCACCTAGATTTGTCTGCGGCTATTTTGCGGGGTTCTGATTTAGTTAAAGTTAATTTTACAGGTACTACTCTCGCTCAAGCTGACTTGCGAGAAGTTAGATTGGGACGCGCTAATTTAAGCAAAGCCAATCTGAAAGAAGCTAACTTGAGTGAAAGTCTGCTTTGGGGAACGGATTTAACAGAAGCAAATCTCGATCGCGCTCAATTGCGGGAAGCCGATTTAAGCGGTGCCAAAATCATTCAAGCCTCTTTAATAGAAGCTAAACTCGGCAAAGCTTGTTTGAATGGCGCAAATTTAAACAGCGCTAACTTTACTAATGCAATGTTATTTGAAGCAGATTTTCGTCCCAATTCCGATCAACAAACCGATTTGGGATACGCAATTTTCAAAGGTGCGGATCTCTGCTATGCAAATCTCAGCGGTGCGATGCTACGTCGCGCTAATCTGGATGGCGCAAAACTCTGCCGCGCTATTTTAAGAGTTTGGGGAACCACCAAATTTTATCAAACTGATTTACGCGAAGCTAGTTTACAAGGAGCAGATCTTAGCTACGCCGATTTGACAGGGGTCCTGTTACAGAATGCCGATCTAAGAGGCGCAGATTTAACTGAAACTATTCTCAGCGACGTTAATTTAAAAGGCGCAATTATGCCAGATGGTAGCGTTCATGAGTGAAGGGATGGGGGGATGGGGAGATGGGGAGGTGGGGAGATAGATAAATAACTTACTTAGAGAATTCTAAATTCATCCTTTATCCTTCAGACTTCATCCTTTGTTAACTAATATTAAGCAGTATATAGCCAAACAGCTATTAAACGTTGTATAGTTTTCATGAAATGTTTTCAGAAAGGAGAAGTGGCAAACATAGCGTATCGATTGAAAATTCAGATATTGCCATAATTTGCTAACACCGATCGGAAAACGTTGTCCACATACCCTGTTTCACGATCTATAGCAATCAGATTTGATTGATGGTTTTTTAAGCCAAAAGCCACGCTAAAGAGGAGCGAAAACAATCATTTTTGATTGCTATAGAGAATTTTTTGGAAATATTAACCGAAAACTGGTTATTGGAGGCAATTTTAATGGCGTTCGCTACCCAAAACGTTTATTTTGACTTGGATTTAATTAAAAAATACGATACTCCAGCACCTAGATATACTAGCTATCCAGCGGCGACGGAATTAACAGAAGAGTTTACCGAGTCAGACTTCCGATTTGCTATTAAAGCTTCTAATGAAAGAAATTCGCCACTTTCTCTTTACTTTCACATTCCTTTCTGCCAAAGCGCTTGTTATTTTTGTGGTTGTAATGTCGTAGTTTCTAACAATAAAAATATTGCCATTCCTTATTTAGAACATCTATATCAAGAAATTAAGCAGACATCCCAATTAATTAATCGGGATAAAAAAGTAATTCAACTCCACTGGGGCGGGGGAACGCCTAACTACCTCACTTTGCCACAAGTCGAATTACTTTGGGAAAACATCAACGAAAATTTTCCATTAGATTCACAAGCCGAAGTTTCTATCGAAATTAATCCCCGCTATGTAGACAGAAATTATATTTTCTTTCTCCGTTCCCTTGGGTTTAATCGAATTAGTTTTGGCATTCAAGATTTTAACCCCAGAGTGCAAGAAGCCGTCAACCGAATTCAACCAGAGAAGTTACTGTTTGACGTAATGAGTTGGATTAAGGAAGCGGGTTTTGAAAGCGTGAACGTCGATTTGATTTATGGTTTACCTTATCAAAATTTGTCAACATTTGAAGACACGGTAAGAAAAACGATTAAATTAAACCCCGATCGCATCGCTGTTTTTAATTTCGCTTACGTACCTTGGATGAAAGCAGCGCAAAAAAATATTGCTGTGGAAACTTTGCCGCCACCCCAAGAAAAGCTAGAAATCCTCAAAATGACTATTCAAGAACTTACCGATCGTGGTTATGTCTATATAGGAATGGATCATTTTGCAAAACCGAATGATGAATTAGCGATCGCGCAACGAAATCGCACCCTCAAACGCAATTTCCAAGGCTATACTACTCAACCAGAAACGGAATTGTTTGCTTTTGGCGCAACATCCATCAGTATGCTAAACGATGCCTACGCCCAAAACCACAAGCACTTAAAAGATTATTACCAAGCTGTGAGTTCGGGTGTTTTACCAATTAGTAAAGGTGTCAAATTAAGTCGTGCTGACATTCTCCGGCGAGATGTCATCATGAGAATTATGTCGCACTTTGAATTACACAAAGAAGAAATCGAAGAAAAGTATTACATCGATTTTGATGACTATTTTTATCCGGAACTAGAAGCTTTAAAACCTCTAGAAGAAGATGGATTGGTTAAAATAACTCCCCATGCAATTATCGTCACTGAAATTGGTAGGCTTTTAGTCAGAAATATTGCAATGGTGTTCGATACTCACATGGAAACTAGAACGGAAAAAAGACTTTCTAGAACAATTTGATTTCGTTCGTAGTAAGGACTTCAGTCCTTTCTGATAGATGAATAAGGACTAAAGTCCTTACTACAAACAAATACAATCGGCATCATTGTCAACAAAACTTGAGAAACCCGATTTCTAGCCCAAGTGCAAGATCTGAGGCAAGAAATTTGGTAATATGTGGTGCGTTACACTGCGTTAACGCACCCTACTATTTAGCAAAACATAACAATCATGGCTTATTTCTGGTATAAAACATTTCACTTAGTTGGGATTGTCGTGTGGTTCTCTGGGTTATTTTACCTAGTACGCTTGTTTGTTTACCACGCTGAAGCAAAAGACAAACCAGAACCAGCTTCTACCATTCTCAAGCAGCAATATGAGTTGATGGAAAAACGCCTTTACAATTTTATTACCACGCCGGGATTGATTTTGACGGCAGCAATGGCGATCGCACTCATCACCACCGAACCTGATGTGCTAAAAGATGGCTGGTTACACTTCAAGTTGGGTTTGGTAGTTGTTTTAATTGGTTATCACTTTTTATGCGGTTGGCTAATCAAACGATTAGCAGCAGAAAAATGCCTATGGACTAGCAAGCAATTTAGGGCTTTGAACGAACTGCCTAGCGTACTTTTAGTAATGATTGTTCTGCTAGCCGTGTTTAAGAATAGCTTACCTGTTAACTCGGCTATTTTAAGTATTGTTTTGCTAATTGTGGCGATGATTGCTACTTTTCAAATCTATGGCAAAATTCGTCGTCGCAATCAAGCTAGGGCGCAATTGCAATCAGAAACTTAAGTTGGGAATTGGGAATTGGGTATAGGGTATGGGATTGTTATTTGCTTTGTACTCAATTCCCTATCAGGATCGGGATTTAAGGATTTTAGACGAGGTTTTCTTGTACCTCTTTCAGCGAAATCAAGAGGAGTAGAGGGTTAACTGGAGAAGGTGTGAAACCGCACTTTTCTACGTAGAATTTTTGGGCGTCCTCATCAAGTGCATGGATTAAAATAGCTCTGATGCCAACAATTTCAGACGCTTGTAAAATACGCTGTGCTGCATCTTTGACTAAGCTCTTACCAAGTCCTTTCCCAGCATGGTTAACATCAACCGCAAGCTTACCTAAAATCATAACCGGAATGGGATCTGGCGTATTTCTCTTGATCTTGTTAGGAACTTGAGAGTGGATAACGCTGCCACTAGCTATGCTGTAGTATGCCACCACTTTCCCCTCACAACAGACAACGTAAGTCCGGGATACTCTCTCTTTCTCATTTTTGAGAGCTTGTTTCCTCAACCAGTTATTTAGAAGAGGTTTACCACAGTCGAATTCTGTTAAATCGTGTGTCGGTTGAATGTGCTCTGGGGGGCTGTATTTCATTGAAACGATAATTACTCCCAAGGGGCTTTTGCTTGAAGTAATTGGCGCAGTTTTTCATTTTTCGCGGGAGGGGCGTCAAGAGCTTTGTTGAAGGCTTCCCATTGTTCATCGTTAAGAATAAACAATCTTTGTTCTAACAACGCTTGCTGCGCTGCTAAGTGTGCAGCATCCAGTATAAAAGCAGTTCGGCTCTTACCACAGAGGCTGGCAGCAGTATCTATGAGATCGAGTTGATTTGGCTCAATCCTCATATTGACTAGTTCAGAGCGTTTAGCCTTTGTTTTTTTATTTAAAATTGCCATGATAGTTTACTTTAACAATTATTTTATTTATGTAGTTACATCGTATATACAAAGCTTTGAGATGTCAACAGGAAACTGATCGAACGCGATGCTTATCTGCGGGCTTATCTGCTGGTTTTCTCTTTTGTTTCAATCCCTAATAGGGATTCAATTTAGTTGCAACTCAAAATCTTCCTGGCTTTCAGATGCAGGTGCAGCGTTTCAATCCCTAATAGGGATTCAATTTAGTTGCAACGCGATGGAGAAGGAAGAGGAGAAGCGGATCGAACTGGTTGTTTCAATCCCTAATAGGGATTCAATTTAGTTGCAACACCAGTGTGAAGCTGGAGTAATTTATCAATTCGCGTTTCAATCCCTAATAGGGATTCAATTTAGTTGCAACTTAAAACGCACGTTGGAGGGAGAATTAGAGCAACAAAGTTTCAATCCCTAATAGGGATTCAATTTAGTTGCAACGAAAATTAAAATATGTCACCCAAAGGTCGAAAAGTTTCAATCCCTAATAGGGATTCAATTTAGTTGCAACACTTCCGCGATAGTTCCAGCCTGCTCTCCGCCCTGGTTTCAATCCCTAATAGGGATTCAATTTAGTTGCAACTGCTACTTTATACGCTGTCTATCAATCCTTTGGTGTTTCAATCCCTAATAGGGATTCAATTTAGTTGCAACTACACCCAGGAAGATTTAGCCAGGTATAGCGCGAGTTTCAATCCCTAATAGGGATTCAATTTAGTTGCAACGGGATATCGTGATTCAATTTAGTTGCAACATCGATCGGCTATTGCATTCCCCAAACCCAGCACCAAAATCAGGGTTTCAATCCCTAATAGGGATTCAATTTAGTTGCAACAAAAAACAACAGCTAGAAGATAAAATTGAGGCTGACAAACGTTTCAATCCCTAATAGGGATTCAATTTAGTTGCAACTTTTTTGCTGCATCGGACTGATTGTAAATCCTGGTTTCAATCCCTAATAGGGATTCAATTTAGTTGCAACCTCTGCCAGCTAAACTAGCCGATTCAGAAGCTTTCAATCTGTTTCAATCCCTAATAGGGATTCAATTTAGTTGCAACCCATAATCTAGTCCAGCACTCATGTCATCTTCAAAGTTTCAATCCCTAATAGGGATTCAATTTAGTTGCAACAGCGGAAGGATAATCTGGAAGAGAATGATTAGGGTTTCAATCCCTAATAGGGATTCAATTTAGTTGCAACTTGCTAAAGCTGCGGTATCGGCTGCTAAGGCAGATGATAAGTTTCAATCCCTAATAGGGATTCAATTTAGTTGCAACCCCGTGTCCGACCTCCAGTTCCGCGAATAATCTGGTTTCAATCCCTAATAGGGATTCAATTTAGTTGCAACTGCCACCAGGGGCGGGAACGACTTGCTTGATATGTTTCAATCCCTAATAGGGATTCAATTTAGTTGCAACACTAGAGCGCATCGAACGCCCCAATTTCTTATGTGTTTCAATCCCTAATAGGGATTCAATTTAGTTGCAACGTACTTCTTTTTCTGAAACCAGACCAGCATAATGTTTCAATCCCTAATAGGGATTCAATTTAGTTGCAACCTCTAAATCCTTGAGTCCTCGAAAAACCAACAACAAGTTTCAATCCCTAATAGGGATTCAATTTAGTTGCAACAGCAAATTTGGTAGCAAAACTAAGGCCAGATCGTTGTTTCAATCCCTAATAGGGATTCAATTTAGTTGCAACCGAAAAAACCGACGCACCCGCAGGCACTAGCAAGTTTCAATCCCTAATAGGGATTCAATTTAGTTGCAACGCTGAGGCCATAAGCCTGTTGTAAGCGTTTCTTGTTTCAATCCCTAATAGGGATTCAATTTAGTTGCAACGTTGCTGCCAAGGGGAGTGCAGCAGCCGTTTTTAGCATTCGTTTCAATCCCTAATAGGGATTCAATTTAGTTGCAACTTTGCAATATCTACGAGATTCTGGCCTTTTGATCGATCGTTTCAATCCCTAATAGGGATTCAATTTAGTTGCAACTAGCTTCCTATTCCAAAAATCATCAGGATGAATCTATCATTGTTTCAATCCCTAATAGGGATTCAATTTAGTTGCAACCCTCAGATTGTGCTTGATGAAAAGGCGATTGCTGCGTTTCAATCCCTAATAGGGATTCAATTTAGTTGCAACAGCAACGCCCCTAACTTCGCGAATTTTATAGCGTTTCAATCCCTAATAGGGATTCAATTTAGTTGCAACTTCGGTCAGAGCAATATCCTCAAAATATGCCCACCGTTTCAATCCCTAATAGGGATTCAATTTAGTTGCAACAAAAGGGAATAAGTATTTCTACGGTAATTGTGGGAGGGTTTCAATCCCTAATAGGGATTCAATTTAGTTGCAACGTAGCAGAAGCAGTCATACAAGAATCACCGGAACGTTTCAATCCCTAATAGGGATTCAATTTAGTTGCAACAAATTGTTTTACGTTATTTTATTGTTCCCTTCGTAAGTTTCAATCCCTAATAGGGATTCAATTTAGTTGCAACAAAGCAATTAGTGAAGGTTGATAAAGCTTTTAAAAGAGATGTTTCAATCCCTAATAGGGATTCAATTTAGTTGCAACGAGAAAATACTGTAATTTTCATAACGAGAATCGTAGTTTCAATCCCTAATAGGGATTCAATTTAGTTGCAACCGCCAACGGCTGAAACGCTTACTATATGAAGTTTTCAAGGTACGCTTGCGACTGACAATACTAAAAGTAGCATTTCAGCCATCAGCTTGTAAATACCTATTCAACGATTGGGAGCTACAAGTCAATCAGGGCAAGTATTCCAGAGGTTGCGACCGCCAATTTTCAGGCCGATCGCACTCAAGCCTTTTTATGGTAACGCTTTCAGGTAAAAATTTACTTACTTTAAAAATGACACCTACTCTCAGTCGCAAACATTAAACCCGATCGCTAGCTTTCAGGCTAACAGTCGGGCTAAAAATATAAGAGTAGAGAAGATACTGTTAGCGAATTGCCTATGGGGGCTGACCCCTCCCCAACCCCTCCCCTGCCAGGAGAGGGGCTTAAAAGCTCCCCCTTCCCTGCAAGGGAAGGGGGCTGGGGGGTTAGGTTTTCCTCTTTGGCCAACAGTATCAGAGAAGCTGTGTACTGTTTACTAGAGAAAGAAATTAGCCGTTAATTGCTGGAGCAGTTAAAGCAATTGGTTCCATTTCAGCCGAAGCTAAATCTAGAGGGAATTGGTGAGCGTTGCGTTCGTGCATTACTTCAATACCCAGGTTAGCGCGATTGATAATATCAGCCCAAGTATTGATCGGGCGACCATCAGCATCTAACACGGAGTTATTAAAATTAAACCCATTCAGGTTAAATGCCATCGTGCTGATACCCAAAGCAGCGAACCAGATGCCAACCACGGGCCAAGCGGCCAATACGAAGTGGAGCGATCGCGCATTATTAAAGCTGGCATATTGGAAGATCAAGCGACCGAAATAACCGTGTGCAGCCACGATATTGTAAGTTTCTTCTTCTTGACCGAACTTATAGCCATAGTTGGCAGATTCATCTTCAGTCGTTTCTCGAATCAAGCTGGAAGTGACCAAAGAACCGTGCATTGCGGCAAACAACGCACCACCGAACACACCTGCAACACCCAACATATGAAAAGGGTGCATCAATATATTGTGTTCTGCTTGAAAAACGATCATGAAGTTGAAAGTGCCGGAAATTCCCAACATCAACCCATCCGAGAAACTACCTTGACCGATCGGATACACTAACAAAACGGCAGTGGCAGCCGCTACGGGTGCGGAGAAAGCAACGGCAATCCAAGGACGCATTCCCAGGCGGTAGCTGAGTTCCCATTCCCGACCCATATAAGCAAAAATGCCGATTAAAAAGTGCAGCACGATTAGCTGATAGGGGCCACCGTTATACAGCCATTCATCGAGGGAGGCGGCATCCCAAAGCGGGTATAAGTGCAATCCAATGGCAGCAGAAGTCGGTACGATCGTTGCCGAAATAATATTATTGCCAGAAAGTAATGAACCGGAAACGGGTTCCCGAATGCCGTCCAGATCGACGGGCGGCGCTGCAATAAAAGCCAGGATAAATACGATCGCGCCAGTCAGGATCGTGGGAATCATCAAAACCCCAAACCAGCCTACATAAAGCCGATTTTCCGTACTGGTTACCCAATTGCAAAACCGCTCCCACAGGTTCTCCCGTGAGGGTCTTGCTAAAGTAGTCGCCATATGAGTAAATATCTCCTTTGAGATGATCGATCGTGTGTGTTTTGCGTGTGTGTGTAGGCAGCCAAACCCTTATTTTTGGTTGCCACACTTTTTATATAACCATACAGTTATGTGGTAGTCAAGTCATATAAGATTTTTTCTATACCAATTCTCTTTAACCATGTAACTAATCTTTCCCCCTACTCCCCTACTCCCCTGCCCCCTATCTCCCCACCCACCATTCCAGCAACAAAGCACGACATTGCAGACAGGTGAGAACTTCCAGCAAATCTCCCACTCCCGAATCATTTGCCGGATAAGTTGCACCCACGTACTCAGGTGACAGTACCAAACTCGGCTTTATCTGAACGAAAAAACCAAATAGTTTTTGATTAGAAAAAGAACTATTCACCGCCCAACCTTTAGTGTTTAGGGGGGTAATTTCCACAATTGAATCTGCTTCAATTCCCAATTCTCGTTTGAGAATAAGCGGTACAACTGCTAAGGGACTTTCACCATCAGGAACTCGACCCCCTGGAAAATCAAAAGTAAATTCTCCTACTCCAGGACGATACATCGGTTGTGGCAAAATTAATTGATTCTTTTGAAGGGTGATAATTATCACGGAGTCTGATTTTTCTATCCGCCAGTATTCTAAAATATCTCCCCGATCGTCTTGTAAATTTTCTCCAATTAAAGTAAGCCAACTCGATCGCATTTCTAAAAACCGTTTGCAGACCCGCCAGCGTTCTCTTGAATAATCTGCCATAACGATAAACTCGCTCAAAAAATCCGGTATGAGATATAGGTAAAGGTACTTAACAAAGTATCTATCTTTCACCTATTGGATGGAAGTGAAAAGTATACAAAGAAAGACAGATTAGATAAGAAGAATTTTGTTTTGATCGCTACTAAATTAAAATTAGGAGGCAAATCATGTTGGATTTAAAAACCCCTTTACAAGTTCCTACTGCCGTGAAAACTTTTGCAGTCGATGCTTTATCCGTGCGAGTTTATGAGTCCCAAGATAAACTAGCGCAAGACGTAGCGCAATTGGCACAAAATTATTTACAAAATGTAATTAAAGAACGGGGATCGGCGACAATAGTTTTGGCCACTGGTAATTCTCAGATTAGATTTTTGGATGCCTTAATCGCGAGAGGTGGGGTAGATTGGTCTAAAATTACCTTTTTCCATCTGGATGAGTATTTAGGCATAGATGGAGAACATAGCGCCAGTTTTCGACGGTATCTCCGACAGAGAGTAGAAAAACGAGTAAATCCGCAAGCTTTTCACTATATAGAAGGGGATACGACGCAACCGTTTCAAGAATGCGATCGCTATTCTCAACTTTTGGAACAACAGCCGATCGACCTTTGCTGTCTCGGTGTAGGAGAAAACGGACATTTAGCTTTTAACGAGCCCTCTGTCGCATCATTCACGGAAACCAGAAAGGTAAACTTAGTAAAGTTAGACAAAAAAACGCGCCAACAACAAGTTAACCAAGGTCATTTTCCCCGTTTAGAAGCCGTACCTCAATATGCTTTTACCCTCACCATCCCGATGATTTTTTCCACCAAAAAAATCTTTTGCCTAGCACCAGAAAAACGCAAAGCCGCAGTCGTAAGAGATATGTTGCAAAATCCTATTAGCAACAAAATTCCTGCTTCTATTTTGCGTCAACATCCACAAGCCACTTTATTTTTAGATCCTGCTTCCGCCAGCTTACTGTGATGGGAATTTCAACCCATATCTAATCGATCGAGCAACCTTGCTTAATTGAAATACAGGAGTCAGGCGATTGAAGAATTGAAGAATCGATCGACCGGATTTATCTGTTTTTTTGATTTCCGGCACGAATTTTGAGTTCTGACTTCTGATTCCTGTATTTTATTGACTAAATTACAATTAAGGTGTATAATAATGCCACTTAATATTAATAAACCAAAAAATTTAGTTAATGCAAGACGCGATCGCACTTTTTGACGAAAGCTATTACTTAACCAGAAACCTAGATGTAGCGGCTGCTGTCAGCAACGGAAGTTTTAGCAGTGGCTTCGATCACTTCAATCGAGTGGGTAAATTTGAACAACGCGACCCCAGCGCCCTATTCAATACCAAATATTATTTAGAAGAAAATCCCGATGTTACCCTAGCCGTTCAAAACGGGCAAATCACCGCTTACGACCACTTCCAGCAATTCGGTCGCCTGGAAAAGCGCGACCCCAGTAATTTTTTCGACACTCGTACTTATTTAGAACTATATCCAGATATCGCTGCCGCCGTTGGGCGAGACGAAATCACCGCTTACGACCATTTCGTACAGTACGGTCAATTTGAAGGACGCAACCCCAACACTTTATTTAACACTCGCATTTATTTAGAACGTAACCCAGATATTGCCGCTGCCGTCGGACGAAACGAACTCACCGCCTATCAACACTTCCTCAAATTTGGCTTAAATGAAGGACGTGCCCCCACGCAAGCCTTCCAAGTTCTCAACACCTTTTTAGTCGGTAATACTACTGGCAATAACGTCTTGCGCTACGACACCAAAACAGGTGGTTTTTTAGGAGAATTCATTCCTGCCAATAGCGGCGGTTTATTTTCTCCCGATAACTTACTTTACGGGCCAGATGGCAACGGGGACGGTATTGAAGACCTTTATGTAAGTAGCGGAAACAAACCTGCCACCTCCAGAGAACAGGGTGCTTCTGCTATCTTGCGATATGACGGCGTAACCGGCCAATTTATTGATGTATTTGTGGGAGATAATCCCAGAACGCCCAATATCGATGAAACTAGCGGTTTATTCCGTCCCTACGGTTCCGCTTTTGGCCCTGATGGTAACCTGTACGTTAGCAGCTTTCTCAGCGACCAAATTCTCCGTTACAACGGCAGAACCGGCCAATTTATTGATGTATTTGCCTCTGGAAACCAACAGCCAGGGGGCTTAAACGGGCCTAATGGTTTGCTGTTTGGCCCTGATGGTAGCCTTTACGTTACTACCCAAGGTAGCGTTGCCGTAAATGGAACACCGGACTTTAGTGCGGGGTTACCCAGTCAACTATTACGCTATAACCTACAAACCAGACAATCAACTGCGATCGCATCTCCATCCCCATCCCCTGACAGTTTTGATTTTGTCAGTTTGTTGGGAATCGCGATTAACCCCAAAGATGGCAACCTCTACGTTAGCGACTTCGCCAACGATGTCAGGCGCTATGAAATAAACACGGGCAACTTATTAGGAGTTTTATCGACTAATTACACGGGAACTTCGCCTAGCAGCAACTTTATCGGTAGTTTGGCTTTTGGCCCTGATGGTAACCTATTCGTAGTTGGTTTTGATAACCGCAATGGCACTGGTAATTTAGGCGCAATTCTCCGTTACGATGGCACCACCGGACAACCACTTCCCTTTCCCGCCCCAGGAAATAGAGGCCCGTTATTTGTGCCACCAGATACCAAATTAACTCGCCCGATCGGAATCGCGTTCTTTGTCGGTTAATTGGTTAACTTAATGATGGAACTCAAGTCACAATCATGGGTGCTTACTATCACCCAGATCCAAATCAACACAAATCATCATATATAGTAAGAAACTTATTTTATAAAGTAATGCGGAATTACCGCCACCTTGTGTAAACTCCCTGTCGTGTCTCGTCTTTTGTAAATATCCATGTTTGATGCCACTCAATTAATCATCGATCATTTTGTGGAAAAACTGCGAGAAGGTTACAAGCGCACCTATGGAGGCTGGAAACCAGACTACGCAGACATCATCGGTTGGGCTGGCAATATGGCTTTAGAAAATATTGCCAACAGCGACGCCCTCTACCACAATGTCGAACATACTATTTTAGTTACCTTAGTCGGACAAGAAGTTTTGCGAGGCAAACACATCCGCGAGGGTGGGGTGTCTTGCGAAGATTGGCTGCATGGCATTATCTCTTTGTTATGCCATGATATCGGTTACGTGAAAGGAGTATGCAGACAAGACCGACCAGCAGAAGGCTTGTGTGCTACTGGCATTAATGGCACGATGATCAAATTACCTCTAGGAGCATCCGATGCCAGTTTAGCCGCTTATCATGTAGACCGAGGCAAACTGTTTATTGAAGAGCGCTTTGGCTATCATAAACTGATCGATGCGGAAATTATCAAACAAAATATCGAACTAACTCGCTTTCCCGTTCCAGCAGATGACGATCATCAAGATACCGTAAATTGTCCTGGTTTAGTTCGCGCCGCCGATTTAATCGGTCAACTTAGCGACCCCCGATATCTAAAGAAAATAAGCGCCCTCTATTATGAGTTTGAAGAGACGGGGGTAAATAAAAACTTAGGTTACCATCACCCAGGTGATGTGCGCCAAAACTATGCCAAATTTTATTGGAATGTTGTTTATCCTTATATTAAGGATGCCCTCCGCTATTTAGAACTTACTCAAGAGGGAAAACAAATTTTAGCTAATTTATATGCAAATGTGTTTGTCGTAGAACACGAACACGCTAACCTTAAAGTTGGGGCTGCGTAATTGGGTATTGATTCATAGTTTGTAGTAAGGACTTCAGTCCTTATCTCCTGGCAATGGGAGGACTGAAGTCCTCACTACAAACCAAATTACCATTTTTGCATCGTCACTAAATCAATACAAAGCTGATTAACTGCTTCTTTATCTACGGCTTTTGGCAAAGTGGATTTAGTATAAGCCACATCAAGTTGTTGGTAGAAATGATTTGCGATCGCCATCACTTCATCATAGCTGTGTTGCCCGTTTTTAATCCTCAATAATTCCTCAGCATCACCAGCCTCTCGACGATCGACTATGACGCTTTGGGTTTCCAAGATTTCAATCCCGGTTTTCAAAAGTCGGATCGCCTGCATCGCATATTTAGCATCATAACCAACTTTTGCTTCCATCGCCGCTCTAGCTGGGTTGCGATTTTTTTTCCATTGTTGATAATTGTCATATTCTCGCAAAGCGGTATGATACTGCTGGCTTTTTTGCAGTAGTTGAATGAAATTTTCCGAACTATGGGTAATTTGTCTGGTATATTCCAGATTTTCTGTTGGTAAAGGATACTGCTTCAATACAGCTTTAAAATCAATTTCGGCGGTCAGCAAATTATACAGTTGTTCTGCCTCCTCAAAAAATTGGATTCGGTCTCTAATCAACTGATAAAGATATTCCAAAAACGCATTTATTTGGATAATTGTCATCGGTTTATTTGACTCCAACCCAAAATCTTCTGGTTTCGGTTTGTCTGGCGGCGGAGTCAGTAACCAACGGCGGTGAGTCTCTAATCTTTTGATTTGGGCGTAACCGTATCCCGCATAAGTTTGTTTGACTTTTTTTGATAAAAAAATCTGTTTGTGCTGCTGGAGAAATCTGCCTACTTCGCTTATATAAGGATAGTCTTTAAACCAGAGTAATTCTAAAATATTTGGGTTGTTATCAATACACAATTCCAAATATTTCTTCAATTCATAAATGCAAGTATCTTTACTCAAATAAGCAAACTTCCCCGGTTCTTCCGTCCACCCAGTATCTTTTTGCTCTATTTTTTTTAATCCCAGATAATATGGTTTACTGGCGATAAAAATACCGCGATAGTCATAATCAGAACTTGCGGTGGCTAATCCATAACCACGGCTACCTGTTAAAGCAATTAAGATAGTTCTTTCTTCAATTTCTAGCCGATTCATATATAATCAACCACTTTTTATTGCTAGTGTAGCACGTAAAATACATTTTATAATACAAAACCGCACAAATTGCGATCGCCAAACCGGAAGAGGCACTCTACAACTATCTTGGGGGAGATGCCCGATCGACTGCTCATCAGTTAAAAAAGCAAAAGCAACGGAGAGCGCCCCCATATATCCATGAATAGTTTATTTCAACAAATTAGAGAAAGCTTATTAAACTTGCTAGGTTATACGATCGAATCTTTACCAGGATACATCGCTGCGATCGTCATTCTTTGCTTAACCCGCTACGCCGCTAATCTATCTCGTCGGTTTATCACCCTCTTAGGAGGACGGGCAGTTAAAAATCCATCCCTACGATTGTTATTAATTCAAACCTGTTTTGTTGCCATCTGGGTTGTGGGAGTACTATTTGCTAGTGTCATTGCCTTTCCCGACTTACGCTTGGGTGACATTATTGGCTTACTGGGATTGAGTTCTGTAGCGATTGGTTTTGCCTTTCAAGACATTTTCAAAAATTTTCTGGCAGGCGTTCTGTTATTATTACAGGAACCATTTCGGCTCGGCGATCAAATTATTGTCAACGGTTATGAAGGTACAGTCGAAGAAATTGCCATTCGTTCTACTCAAATTCTCACTTATCAAGGAGAAAGAATTGTCGTACCGAATGCGATGGTATTTACCAATGCCGTACAAGTTCTCACTGCCCAAAATTACCGCAGAACGGATTTAGAAATCGGCGTTGATTACAACACGGATCTATCCGAAGCGGTTGACGTTCTCCTCAAAGCAGTTTCAGAAGCTGATGGTGTTTTATCCCACCCAGCACCAGAAGTAGATGGCGTGGGATTTGGCGAAAGTTCGATCGATTTTGCGGTACGCTACTGGACGTTACCGCAAAAGGTCAATGTCCGCCGCACCAGAACTAAAGTAATGATAGCCCTCAAACAAGCGTGCGATCGCGCTGGCATCAATATTCCCTATCCCATCCGCACGCTTTATCATTATAATCAGGAGCATTTTAACGATAATATCTCCGTAAAAGGGAACGGAAAGAGTGAAGAGAGTAAGGGAACAGAGAGTTCGATCGGGAGAACCGGAGTATAATACACTTCACTCAAAGCACTGCCACATTTACGATGAAGGTAAGGAGGCAGGGGGCCGATCGCAGTAATAGTGACACTGTTATAGTAAATTGGTATAAAAAAGCAACCGCTACTAAAACTACCAAGGTGAACCTCCAGCTGGACAGCTAGCGATCGCGTTTCATACAGAATCATTCTGTATTCTGACTTCTGAATTTTTCTGCGGTAAATTTTTCAGATAATAAAAGTTTCTCTTAGAATTTGGGATAAGTTACTGCATCTTTCCAGAAAGTGCCCCATACCACGATGTCTCTCTACTGCACTCAAAAACACCAAAACCAAACCTCTAACCGCTTTTGTTTCCAGTGTGGAGAACCCCTATGGTTTCCAGTGGGGCAAATTTTAGAGAGTCGCTACCGCATTCTCAAGCATCTTGCAGGGGGTGGTTTTGGGCGTACCTACTTAGCAGAGGACTTGAACCGCTTTAACGAACGCTGCGTTCTCAAGGAATTTGCGCCTCAAGTCAGCAGTTCCCGCCAATTGGACAAAGCTAAAGAATTATTTGAACGGGAAGCAAGTGCGATTTATAAACTGAATCATCCTCAGTTACCGGGTTTCCGAGAGTTTTTCCAGGCAAATATGGGAGATGGGGCAGGTTGTCTGTTTTT
Source organism: Leptolyngbyaceae cyanobacterium (assembly GCA_036703985.1). Taxonomy (GTDB): domain Bacteria; phylum Cyanobacteriota; class Cyanobacteriia; order Cyanobacteriales; family Aerosakkonemataceae; genus DATNQN01. The sequence goes on along the minus strand of DATNQN010000084.1, from coordinate 28,615 downwards.
GGTACAAGATTATATTGAAGGTGAAACTTATGCTGATTTATTGAAATCTGGCAAGCATATACCGGAAACAGAAATAAAAGAATTACTAGTTAAAATATTACCTGTTTTATCATACATTCACTCTCAGAGCGTCGTTCACCGCGATATCTCACCAGATAATTTAATTAAAAGAACTACCGATAATTTGCCCGTATTAATTGATTTTGGCGGAGTTAAAGAAGTAGCAATTACTGCGATTTCTAAATTAACTCAAATGGGTAAACCGCCTACTTTATTAGGTAAACCAGGTTATGCGCCAGAAGAACAACTGCAAAGAGGACAGGTTTTTCCTAACAGTGATTTGTATGCTTTAGCTGTTACATCTGTGGTGTTGCTAACTGGCAAAAAGCCGCAAGAATTATACGATAATTATAAGGGAACTTGGCACTGGGGAAAAACAATTAAAGTTAGTCCTCAATTAGAGGCAGTGCTAAAGAAAATGCTGGCATATAAACCAAGCGATCGCTATCAATCTGCTGATGAAGTATTGCGAGATCTGCAAGTTACCGCACCGCCAAAGCCCGTCAATCAAAATATTTCCCAAGTTCGTACATTAGTAGTTTCTCCTGCTAGTCCAAATCCTGCTAAAGCGGCAGTAAGCACGCCTGCTAGCCAAACAATTGTATTATCTAATCGTGCGGGATTTCTCCGGCGTTGGTTGATGAGAGTTACCAGTATGAGTTTGGTTGCTTTAACTGGTTTTGGAGTATGGACGGGATTTAATTGGTTAGTCCAGACGACTAAATCGATCGCGTTTACCGATCGCAAAATTGGAGAGTCACCCAATTCTGGTAAGGAGAAAACCCGGATCGAGAAAATTTTGAGCCGTCGCCAAGAAGCGGGAATTCCAGAAGCACGTTTTAATGCAGAAGTAAATAAGCGTTTCTACACCGAATATCCTGAATTACGAGGGCGATTGCTGACAGCTAAACCGGAAGACGCGCCTTTACGGGAAAAATGGTATCAAATTGCTGAAGAGGTATTAGAAAAAGGAATTTAGCTACTCCTCTCTATACTCGGCGGTTGAAACCGCGACTATACAAACAAAGTCCGCCTACGCGGACTAAAGAATAAAATGAGTATTTAAGCGGGATTTGGTATTACCATACGCCTTGGCAAGTGGTAACTGTTTACTGATATAGCAATTGTCAAGGCGGTTAACGCATTCTTAATTGCTGAAACTCTGATTGCTAATCCCTAGCTATAACTGGATTAATTCACTTTTAAAACCTGCACTGTTTTACCAGATTCAATCAACTTTTCTCCCACTGGTACAACTGCCAAACCATTAGTTTGCGCCAAATTAATTAAGTTACCAGAACTATGACTGCCGCCAGCTACATCAAATTCATAAATACCATTGATTAAATTTAATTTGCCCCAAAAATAACTTTCTCTTTTTCCATCCGATTTAAGTTCGTGGTTAGTTTTTGCCTGCACGAAAATTGGTTTGTAATTGGTAGAAAGTCCGGCTAACTTAAGTAAGGCAGGTTGGACGAAACGCCAGAAAGTGACTAAAGATGAAACGGGATTTCCGGGTAAGCCGAAATATAATCCTAAATGGGAAGATTGAGGAGAGTGAAAAGTGGCGAAAGTGAGGGGTTTACCTGGTTTAACGGCGACAGCGCGAATGTGAATTTGGGCATCTAAAGATTCTAAAATACGATCGACATAATCGTAATCTCCCACTGACACGCCGCCAGAAGAAATCACCACATCCGCAGACTGCATCGCTTGAGAAATCGCATCTTTCAGCTTTTCTGGATCATCGGGAACGATCCCCAACATTTGGGGTATTGCGCCACTTTGGGTAACTAACGCCGCCAAAGCATACTGATTGGAGTCTACCAGTTGACCGGGTTGCAAAGGCCGATCGGGAGTTACTAATTCATCACCTGTAGAGAGAATTGCCACGCGAAGACGGCGGTAAACTGACAACTGGGTACATTGCGCTGCGGCTAATACGGCAATTTCCGTTGCCCCAATCTTGATTCCTGCCGATAGAAGCGGCTCTCCCGCTTGGTAAAATGACCCTTGATGGCGGACGAATGCTTGGGGTTGTGGAGCGGATAAAATAAAAACTTTGCTGTCTTCTCGGCGCGTCACTTCCTGCATGATGACTGTATCTGCACCTTTTGGCATCATCGCACCAGTCAAAATGCGGGCGGCTTGTCCCGATCGAATAGAATGGAGGGGCGGTCGTCCGGCAGGGATTTCTTCGATAATTTCTAATGTGGCTGGCTGTTCGGCGCTGCAATTTTGTACGTCAGCATGACGGACGGCGTACCCATCCATTGCGGAGTTATCCCAGTGGGGAAAATCTAGATGACTGGTAACTGGTGTGGCTAAAATGCGATCGCGTGCTGCCAACAAATCTACAACCTCTACATCCAGTTCTCGATCTAACGGTTGTACTAAATCTAAGATAATTGTTTGGGCGCGATCGACTGGCAACATCGTTAAGTATCTGCTCCTTCACTATCAAGTTTATACTCACATCTTGCCGCAGGGGAGGTAGAACCTCCCAAACCTTGGGAACGAAAAATTGAAAGATTCCGTTTGCTCAGCCACTACCCATTACCCTAAAAAATTAGTTGCACAACTGACCCGTTGTATGAAATGATAGATATTTGTGTCTAATTCTGCCCAGACTTTTAAGTTTGTAGACTAATGGCTAAAGGCGTTCGCATAATCATAACTTTGGAATGTACCGAGTGCCGCACAAATCCGGCGAAGCGCTCGAAAGGTGTTTCTCGTTACACCAGTACCAAGAACCGTCGTAACACGACAGCACGGCTAGAACTGAAAAAGTTCTGCACCCATTGCAACAAACATACCGTACATAAGGAAATCAAATAATCTTTAGTCACCAGTCATGGGTCAATTGCATCTCACCAATGACCGATGACAAATGACAAAGGAGAAATTGAGAGAAGGATAAAGGATAACTACTAATGACCTACTACCGTCGTCGTCTTTCCCCCATCAAGCCAAGCGAACCAATTGACTACAAAGATGTAGACCTATTGCGTAAATTTATCACCGAAAGAGGTAAAATTTTACCCCGTCGCATTACTGGCTTGACAGCAAAACAACAAAGAGACCTTACGCTGGCGATTAAACGCGCCCGCATCGTGGCACTATTGCCTTTTATCAACCAGGAAGGTTAAAACAGTTTTGGATTTTGGATTTTGGACTTTCATACTGCTGGTATAGACCAAAATATTTTTTTCTGCTAGCCCAGCGATTACCCAATCCAAAATCTAAAATCTAAAATTTAAAATGGATAGCACCGGGGATAACAAGAAATTGTGGAAAAGGGAAGGTTGATCGAATTTCGGCAAAATGGAGAACGGCGCTTGGCCGTAGCAGAACGACCAGAAGGCAAAACAAACTGGGTCGTTCTGGATGAGAGAAGTCATGCTCATACCATCCATCCCCGGCAAGTTACATATGAAGTACCCGGTCAAACTTTCCAGGTAAAACAGATACCCCAATTTCGCCAAGAAGTAGAGCAGTATATCGACCCTTCTAGTGTAGAAGTAGCATGGGAAATCTTGGTGGAAGAAGGGAAGAGCGTAAACGTAATTGAAATGGCTCAATTGCTATTTTCCGAGCAAAATCCAGCCCAGTGTTACGCATCTTACTATTTATTATCGGAAGATAAACTTTATTTCAAACAGAAGGGAGAGCGCTACGAACCTCGCCCTCGCAGTTTAGTAGAAGAATTAAAACATCAAGTCGAAGTAGCCAATCAGCGCAAACGGGAATCAGAAGAATTTTTGGCCCTGGTACAGCAAGCCTTATCTGGCGAGAAGGTAGAATGGCAAAATAGCGCTCGCAATCGTTTGGAAGCTTTAGAACGGTTTGCAGCACTAGGAGATGAAGCTTCTGGCCGCTCTTTAGCGCAAGAAACTCTGACAGTGTTGGAAAGACCAAATACTCCCCAAGCGGCTTTTGACCTATTGGTGCAGCTGGGCTTGTGGAGCGTCCACGAAAACCTGTTTCTGCGGCGCAGCCAGATACCCGTTCAATTCCCTATGAAGGTACTAGAAGTGGCTCAGCAGCGTATAGAGTTCCCACCCCCGGATTTGGATGAAAACCGTTTGGATCTAACTCATCTGAAGGTTTACACGATCGACGATGAAAGTACTCGTGAAATTGATGATGGCTTGAGTTGCGAGATCCGAACAGATGGGACTCAGCGGCTTTGGGTTCACATTGCCGATCCGACTCGCTGGCTGACACCGGGCGATGAATTAGATATCGAAGCTCGCCGCCGCAGCACTACGTTATATTTACCGACGGGCATGGTGCCGATGTTTCCGACGGAACTGGCGACTGGGCCAATGAGTTTGGTGCAGGGAAAAATTTGTCATGCGCTCAGTTTTGCCATCGAATTAGATGAAAGGGGAGCGGTCAAAGATTACAGTATCCATGCCAGCATTATCAAGCCGACTTATCGTTTGACTTATGAAGATGTGGATGAAATGCTGGAGTTGGGAGTGCCGGCAGAACTGGAGTTGATGGCGATCGCATCGGCGGCTAAACTCAGACAAAGTTGGCGACAGTCCCAAGGCTCGATCAACATCCACCTGCCAGAAGGAATGATCAAAGTGGATGATGACGAAATCGATATTTATGTTTTAGAAGATTCTTTATCTCGGCAAACCGTAGCAGAGATGATGATCTTAGCCGGTGAAGTGGGGGCTAGTTACGCGCAAACTCATCAAATTCCTTTGCCTTTCCGCAGTCAACCCCAACCAGAACTTCCCTCAGAAGAAGAATTACTTCTGTTACCTGCTGGGCCAGCCCGTGCTTGTGCGATGCGTCGTTGTATGCCCCGCAGTGAAATGAGCATTTATCCATCCCGCCATGCAGGTTTGGGCTTAAATAGTTACGCTCAGGTTACTTCTCCGATTCGTCGTTACAGTGATTTACTGGCACACTTCCAAATTAAAGCTCACTTGCGGGGAGGCGCTCTACCTTTCTCGGCTGACGAAATGAAAGAAGTGATGATGAGTATCGGAGCAGTTTCTCAAGAAGCGGTGTTAGTAGAACGCCAAACTTATCGTTATTGGGCTTTGGAATATCTGCGTCGCAATTCCGAGCGAGTTTGGCAAGCGATGCTGTTACGTTGGTTGAGAGAAGACGATCGCTTGGGTTTAATTTTACTGGAAGATTTGGGACTAGAGTTGCCGATGGGTTTCCGTCGTTCGATCGCGTTAGGCGATCGTTTAGAAGTGCGAGTCAGCCACGTCGATCCCCGTTTAGACGTAATCAAGTTCCAAGAAACGATCGATCAACCCGCTCAAACAGCAGTCAGCTAAATCGAATTAATTTTAGATTTTAGATTGCTGCTAAGAATAGCTTAGGTCGATAAGAATGGAAACAATTTTTTCAACTTAACTACTTCTCCTGACTCCTGAATTCTGACTCCTGAATTCTTTTAAAAAAGATCCGTGAGTTCCTCTTCTGGCTCAATCGGAGATGATGGTTGATACGTAGCTACAAAAAACTGTACTGACAAGGAACCTAATTCGATCAAATCCCCATCACACAGGGTCGATCGCTCCAAAGCACTCAACTGACGATGATTGATCTTGGTACCATTTTTGCTGCCCATATCCGAAATATAAAACTGGTTACCAAATTCATGGCCAATCATAGCGTGTTGGCGAGAAATCGAAGGATTTAAAATAGAAATTGCACAAGTCGATCGCCTGCCAATTAACCAGCTAGAATCACTATCTATTATTTTGACTACTTCATTATCGCAAAGATTAGTCACCATAAAAGTAGTGATCCCAGTGTTAACTGCCTGAATATAGTAGGGAACAAAATCACAACGTTTAGGAGCGTTTAATATTGGTTGAATAATAGTTGAGACTATTTCTAAATTATCCTTACAGTTGCTAACTAAGGAAAGTAAAAAAGAAGAATTTTGCTCCAAGAACTTTAGCGAACGATCTTGTAATTGTTCAGGTAGATTCAGTTGATACATAAGAGTGAGTGGCGAGAATCTTTGTTGTCCAAAAATATCTATTTATTTTCAACAGATCTCCTCTGTCTAAATGTAGATAATAGATATGGCTAGCGTTAACTAAATAAATAGAATTACTTTAAGTAGTTCTACGAAAATTTAAGTGATTTTAGATTGAAGAATGGGCTTATGAATTAATCAAGACCTAAAAGAATCTGAAAAATTCTGCTCATCTACACAGCTAAAATCGGGCGGCTCAAAACCATGTTTGGTTTTGTGATGGTACAAGTAGTATTACTAGAGATTTACTACATCTCAAAGTGTTTCACAAGCGCCAAAGTGGATAACTTTACTGAAACTTCATAGATTTTGCCTAGCTAAGCCAGTTTTATGAAGTTTTGGCTAAGAGACAAATCAGTATTTTTTCTCTTGCCAAAATGATAACTAAAGTGCATGAAGAACTACGAAAGCAGTAAATGCTGATATTTACCTCTACATCAAAGCCTGTAGCTTTTTCGCACGTCGGATTTAGTCTAATAGTGGATGGGGACATTTATTTGATTTATTTGATTTTTACTTTACGATTCGCTATAGCGAGCCTAAATGAATTGCGAACAACTAAACCCCTCCCAACCCTCCCCTTGGTAAGGGGAGGGCTAGAGTGGGGTTGATTATTTAAATAGGATCGCTATGATGGCAATTTAAAATCGCTCGGCGAAAAAGTAGAAATTTTTAAGAGTTTGCAGAGTCAAGAACAAGAATTAGAATACATATTTATGTGAAATTATAGGTATAAATTTTAAAATTAAATACGGAAAGTAGGTTAGGCCGATCTAATTAAGCAGAACAGTTGCAGAAGTGGCATAGCAAAATACAGTACGGATAGTCAAGCAGGATGATAATTGGATATCTAGTTCTGTGAAAGTAGGTCATGTCACCACAATCGGAACGCTCGATCAGGCTGGAAGTCATACTTTCCTCTTCGCAGCCTCAATTGTTGGAAGGTTTAGATATTTGGCTGCATTTAGGTTTGCTTTCCGATGCACAAGTAAAACAGTTGTGCCAAACATATCTCACTTGTCCTTTACCTCAACAGGTACCAGTTGCTAAGATACCAACTCCAACACCAGTAGCAGTTGCTACAAAGGCTCGACCTGCAAGGGTGGCAGAACCGGAAGCACCACCATCGAAGTTAAAGCAAATATGGGATTCCCTGATTGCGGAACTCAGCGTTCGCTGGCTGCTATTTTTGGGCGTGTTCATGGTGGTGGTGTCTTCTGGGTTGCTAGCGGCTACCCAGTGGGAGAAATTCCCCGCTTTCGGGCAGTATGGGGTTTTATTGACTTATACCTTGATTTTTTGGGGTGTGAGTTTTTGGGCGGGTAAGCAGAGGAATTTGCAACTGACGGCGCAGACTTTGCAACTGGTGACATTATTTTTGGTACCGGTGAATTTTTGGGCGATGGATGGTTTTCGGTTGTGGGGAAATCCTCTGGAATGGCTGACGGTGGCGATCGCATCTGCAATCCTCACTGGCATTATCCTTGTTTTGCTGAAAACTCATTCTCGACGTTTAGCTTATTTGACGCCAATTAACTATTTAGCCCTATGCTACCTGCATTGGGGTTGGGGATTGGCCAGATTTTCCTTAGTAGCTGTTTATTTAGGAATTATCGGAACTGCGATTCTGCTGATTTGGCGCTACGGGATGAAAAGAAAGGAAGAGGGAGACAAGACATCAACTTCTATTTCTGCCAGCAGCCAACAATCAACGAAAACAAACATCGGGATCGTGGTTTATGCCCTAACGGTGCTGCTGGTGCGGGCAATATTTACTAATTATGTAGAAATCACTCAACTCGGTTTAGCGATCGCGATTTGTGGATGGTTGTGTGTTTGGTTATCGCTGCAACGTCCCAGTCCGTTAAGTTTTGCGCCGCCATTTTCCCAAGGTAGTTGGGAAGGTATTGGCGGTGTTTTGTTACTTTTAGGCTGGGTGGTTTCCGTGGGATCAGATCCATCTTGGCAGGCGATCGCAGTTAGCGGACTGGGTTTGTGGTTTTTTGCCAATCGGTTGCAAAGATTTTGGCTGGTAATAGATTTAACAGCTATTTTAGCGATCGGATTGCAGGCAATTTGGCTATTTTGGCGAGCAGTTCCCTCCTCCCTTCGCGAACAGTTATTTCATATTGCAATAAACTTAACTAACGCTCAAGATGCTCCCTACGCACTGTTGAGCGTGGCATTATTTCCTTATGTAATTTGCGTAGTAATTTTGTCAGACTGGCTTTACCGCCGCCAAAAAATAGATTTAGCTGAATTTACGGAAGCGATCGCCCTTGCCTTTGGATTAATTTTAACCGGGGTTGGTTTATTCAATGATTTGTTGCGATCGATTAATTTATTGGCTTCCACTATCACCTTAGCAATTGTTAACCAACGACGCCCCAGAACTAACTTAGTTTATTTAACTCACGTTACTGGCATTATCGCCGTTATTTCCGCTATTGATTACCTATTGCCTAACCTACATGAAGAAAGTTGGGCATTAATTTTATTAGTTTTGATGGTGGGAGAATGGGGATTTAGCGTTTTTGCTTTGCAAATAGAAAGAAAGAGACAGCAGGAAAATAGCAGAAGCGAAGAAGGAGAAAATCCTTTACCTATTTCATCTCGAAATACTATTATTTCTTTACAACATTGGCAAAATAGCGCTTGGTATATCGGCTTAAGTTTAGCAGCCCTGAGTTACTTACTATTTACCGTTGACATCGAAAGCGATTCTATTTGGAAGTTAGCGTGGCTAACTTCACCTGTGAGTCTCACCTTAGTTGCCAGTCAAAACGAAACATCCCGTAAGGAACTGGCTACTAAGTTAAGCATTGGTGGATTAGTACTAGCGCAATTATTAACTTTACATATCCCAGACACTAGGTTAGTTAGTTTGGGGATAGCAACCGGACTGATGCTAGTAAACACTCGCTATTGGCAAAATATATTAGCAGCAATAATTACGATCGGTTTTGGCTTGCTTTTATATGGTTTCACCTTATGGGAAGGTATCCCGGGCTTTGACAAATTTGCGCTATCTAATTGGTTGTTAGCTTTTGCGATCGCCCTCAATGTTTTGTGGTTATTACGGCATACATTAGTTTGGCGTTTTCAGAGACGAGGAGTTAATGTTGACCCCTCCCCAACCCCTCCCCTGCCAGGAGAGGGGCTTTCCGACTCCCCCTCCCCAACCCCCCTTTTTAAGGGGGGCAGGGGGGTTAGGTTTCCCCTCACCATCGAACAAATTTATGCCAAAGCATCCGATGGATGGGCGATCGGACTGTCCGTTTTCGAGCTATCGTTAATTACAACTCACTCATTAGTCTTATATTTTGGATACGCACCTGCATCTGTTACTGTTTTAATTTCCGTCATTATTACCTGGCTTGGTTTAGCTTATCGCACTTGGCAGCAACCTAATAATTGGGGCATTTACTTATTAGGTTGGGGATTAGAATTGTTCACGGCTGAAATGCTAGGCGTAGTAGGTCGATCGCTCGTCAATTTAAGCATAGCCAACATAGCTTTAGGCTTAATTACCCAACTATTAGGAGATTGGTGGCGACGACGAGTAGGCACTAACAATTTTTACAACAGCTTCCACGTCATACCCGTGCTATATGGCATTTTAGCTGCTGGTTTGCGGTGGGGTTTCTTTAGTAATTGGAGCGGGTTGACAACTGTTGGGATTGCTTTAATTGCGATCGGCGTTGGTAGGCGTTCTCGGAAATTAAAACCGTTAGTATTTTTAGGCTTACTGGGAATATCGGTTTCTGCTTATGAAATTTTGTTTTATCAACTATCACTATTATCTGGAGGAGGACTGGGCGATGGATTGATTGCAATGGCAGCACTAGGTACGAGTATCATGTATGTTTACCGGGTGCTATCTCCGTGGTTGTTAACTTACTTAAACATCAGTTTAGAAGAGTTGAAAATAGTAGCTCATTTACATTGGGCTTGGAGTAGTTTTCTATTGATTTCTGCTAGTCTAAACCCGATTAAATCGAGTATTTTAGTGGGATTGGCAACCGGAATTTTCTTAATCAGATATGCGATTTTCCAAGGACGCAATCACCCCAAACAATCGATCGCAGAAATTTGGATTTATTTGGGAATTGCCGAAATATTCGCCATGCGGCTGTATTGGATGAACACGCCAATTGCCCAATTATTTGCCGATCCGTTAGTACCTTGGCGGGCTGCGATCGCAACTCTTCCTGCTATTTTCATTTATCTTTTACCTTGGGAAAATTGGGGTTGGCCAAAAAGACCTTGGCAAGTAGCTGCTTTTGTTTGGCCGCTCGTTATGATATTAGAAACCTCATTAGTAATTCATCCAACTGCATTGCTAATTGTGGCAGGATTTTATATTTTACTTGCTCAATTCCAACGGCAAATTCGATTTACCTACCTCAGTGCCTTACTAATTGATTGGGCGCTATGGAGATGGCTGTCCGATTTACGATTTACTAATGCTTTATGGTATGTAATTCCCCTTGGATTATCCTTGTTATATATTGCTCAAGTCGATCCCGATCTGAAATTGCCAGCCCAAAAAGAAAGTCGCCATAACTTGCGCTTGCTAGCAGTTGGTACGATTTGTTTCGTGTCTTTATGGACTGAACAATGGACTGGTTTAGTTTCGGGAACGATCGCTATTTTAGTTATTTTTGCAGGGTTAGCCCTGAGAATCAGAGCTTTCTTATATATGGGAACAATCGCGTTTTTGATTAACGCCACGGTTCAGTTAGTTATCCTCAACAATATATACTCATTTCTCAAATGGCTGATCGGTTTAATTGTCGGTATCCTATTTATCTGGATTGCTGCTACTTTTGAAACTCGCCGCGAACAAATTATTACCTTATTGCGAAATTGGATAAATGAGTTACAAAATTGGGAATAGGTATCGAAAGGATGAAGGATGAAGTGTGAAGGATAAAGGATAAAAATTAATTGTATTTATCTCCCTATCCTCCCATCTCCCCATCCTCCCATCCCCCATCTCCCTTTCCCTTTTCCCCAACTACTATGAACCAAGTTCAACCGCCATTAGAATTCATTCCACCCGCTTTTAACCCCTTGGTATTGCAGGGTAGTCAATTATTTTTAGAACCTTGGTTAAAATATCGGACTGAAATTGCCGATATTGAAGCTAAAAATGTGGAAGTTTTAGCAGATTTCTACAGCAAATTCCAGACAGGTAAAGTTCGCTTTCTGATCGCCTTCCGCCATCCCAGCACATCCGATCCGTTTGCGATGACATACTTGCTATGGAAATTAGTACCGCGAATCGCGAAAAAAGAACATATTGCCCTCAATAGTCCCATTCACGCTCATTTTATTTACGATCGCGGCATTCCACTGTGGGCAGGTTCATCTGTCGGTTGGCTTTATTCCCAATTAGGCGGTACTCCTATTATGCGAGGAAAAGTCGATCGCGCAGGTTTGCGTTCCGTTCGCGATTTATTTGCTAATGGTAAATTTCCCATGATGGCAGCCCCAGAAGGCGCTACCAACGGTCACAATGAAATAGTCAGTCCCTTAGAACCGGGGATTGCTCAAATGGGATTTTGGTGTGTAGAAGATTTACTCAAAACACAACGAACAGAAGAAGTTTGGATCTTGCCAGTTGGCATACGTTATCAATATCTAAAAGCACCTTGGGATGCTTTAGAAAAACTTTTGAGTCAACTAGAAATGGAAAGCGGTTTATCTGTGGGAATGAAAGATGAAGCTGCCATGATGAATGAAGATATATCTCAAATTATTCATCCTTCATTTGTCTTATACAAGCGGCTTTATCGTCTAGGAGAACATATTTTAAGCTTAATGGAAGATTTTTATATCCGGTTTTATCATCAAACTTTGCCAAAACCACCGGAGTCATCAACTACCGACACTAATGAAGTATTTGCTTTCCGATTAAAAGCGTTATTAGATGTGGCATTGCAAGTTGCAGAAAAATCTTTCAACATTCAGCCAAAAGGTAATTTAATCGATCGCTGTCGTCGTTTAGAACAAGCTGGATGGGATTGGATTTATCGCGAAGATATCAAAAATTTGGAAGCTTTGTCGCCCCTAGAAAGGGGTTTAGCCGATCGCATTGCTGAAGAAGCCAGCTTGCGAATGTGGCACATGAGACTGGTAGAAAGTTTTGTGGAAATGACTGGTAGATACGTGCGTGAAAAACCAACAGTAGAACGATTTGCCGAAACAACTTTATTGGTGTGGGATATGCTAACTCGCATTAAAGGAGGGAATCCCTTCGGGCGTCCTAAACTTGGCAAACAAAAAGTAAAAGTAACGGTGGGACAACCTATATCTGTTTCTGCTCGGTGGGATACTTATCTAGATAGCCGTCGCAAAGCCGTAGCAGATTTAACGCAAGATTTGCAAACAACCTTACAAGAATTAGCAGAGAGTTAAAAAATAGGAATCAGAATTCAGGAGTCAGAAGCCATAATTCAGGAGTCATAACAAATCCGGGTTGATTACCCCCTATATCAGATGGCGATTGAAATCGCTGCTAAACAAACAAAGCCCGCCTACGCGGACGAAAGAATAACGGGGGTATTTGAGCCGGATTTGGTATCAGACGCTAAAAGTTAGAGGAATGCGTTTTCAAGACTGAGACTAAATTCGGGTTTACTACCCTTTTTTTCAGGGGCTTTGTATGAGTTTTTTAATCAGGCTCCGAAATTTTTTCTTTTTCAAATTAGAGTACGGAATCTAAGTTTGGATTGTCTTTATTAACAATTAACACTCGGCGCACGAAGGGAATTTCAATTTCTTCTCGATCGAATACATCTTTAATCAGTTTACGTACCAATCTTTGAATCTTATTATGGGTGCCTGGTTTTACTTTCGTAAGAGTTCGGATTAATATATTGTGTTCGTCAAATTTTTCTACTCCATCGACCCAAGTAGGTTCTAGTACATCTGGGTTATTTTCCTTTAAATCTTTACCCATTTTTTCGATGACTGCATAAACGCGATCGAGCTTTTCTTCATAAGAAACGCGCACTTCTACAACTGCATAAACATACTGCTTGGAATAATTGATAATATCTTTAATTTCCCCATTTCTCAGAATTTGCACTTGCCCGTTTGGATGCCGAATTCGCGTAGTTCTTAAATCTATTGCTTCGACAAATCCGTGAGAGTCTTTGACTTGAATATAATCCCCAACTAAGTAATAGTTCTCAAATAAAATAAAGAATCCGCAAACCATATCGTTAATTAAGTTTTGCGCCCCAAAACCAACCGCTAAACCTACAATACCCGCACCTGCTAAAATAGGTGTCGGGTCTATATTCAGATTTTTCAATACGGCAATACCAGCAGTAAAATAAATGAGATATTTCAGAAAGCTTTGAATTAGCGGAATAATAGTTAAGCGTCTTTGTTTTTGGAGATCGGAGAGAGTTTTATTTTCCAGGAGAAGCTTTTCGATCGCTAAATGGGTAATTTGTACTAACAGACCGCTAAAAAAGAAAATGGTGATGATTTGAATTATCCTTGGGCCATAAATTGCCATTCCAGCGATCGCATTTATTTGCGATACAACGATGGTTGCGATCCCGACATAACTAACATACTCTAGGTATTTTTTAGCTAAGGGAATTAGTTGACGAAAACTATCGTAATAGTGCAGCAGTTTATAAGAACGCGAGTATTTAATAGCTATGGCATCCAACGTATCGACAATGGCCGAAATAGCTTGAATAAAAAGCAAGCCGATCGCAATAATTATATAAATTTTAAAAGCCGTGTAAAAGTTAGTAATAATAATTGCTGGTGAATATAAAAATTCGGCGCACCAAATAAATACCAGTAACCAAATACTGTTAGTTAAATTGATTTTAAAATTTCTAAAAATTTTTTCTATTGTTTCGTTATTAGCGGCGATTTTACCAGATGCTTTAGTGCGATCGCAGGCTAAATTTATGAATTTATGCAGTGGTTTGATGAGAAATCCTACTAAAATAAGAAGGATAATACTTTTGGCGATAGTAGTACTAATATCGAGCCAAAATTGAGCGGGTATACTGCGGATTAAATTTAATTGATATTCTTGAATATTTTTACCTTGATAAATTAGCCATCCATTGACGCTAATTAAAGCTAAACAAAGGACTATACAAAGCGTTAATGAAATTAGCCTGATATTACGGCGTAAAATCTTGATACTTTGAGTTCCTTCTTTTAACCAAGGAATACCCGTCAATTGCTGGCAAATTAAACCGAATACCCAGTTAAACAAATAAAAAAATAAAGCAAGCAAAGTAACTTCAGCAAAAATAATAATGATATCCACCCTGATTAACCCGTAATCTAAAAAATTTTGGCAATTATATTGTAAACGTAAGTATAAGTCAATATATAGCGATCCTATTTAAGTAATCAACCCCACCCTAGCCCTCCCCTTACCAAGGGGAGGGTTGGGAGGGGTTTAGTTGTTCGCAATTCATTTAGGATCGCTATATTAGCGGATATTAACCAAAAAAAATTAACAAAATTGGGTCGATCGATAATTATCGATCGACCCAGATTTTCTAATTTAAAAGTAAAAAGTACCAGCTATCTCGGTACGAGATGCCGACGAGGGCCAATACCGGGATTGATCGTAGAAGCTATTTCTTCCGGAGACATTTGTTCAATTTGAGCTTGCAATTCTTCTACCGTAAAGTTATAGCCTTGTGATTCAGCCATTTTGATAAAAGCTTCTGGATTGTTAATTGCTTTGAGTTTAGCTTTTAGCTCTTCGTTTTTTTGAATGGCTTTGAAAAAATGGGCAGCGGTTTCTTGTGTCATAACACACCTGCTCTATAAAATGTGGTAAAAAAATAGCGAAGTAGATTGGTTTGAGTTGACTAAATCCAACTCAGAGCGAAAAAATTGGTTGATTTTTGAGATGTTGAAGAAAGATTTATTGGGTTTAACGCAAAAACCCAACCAACTTGTTTAGATGGAAAAAGAATAAATAACTGAGTGCATTGCCAGCAAGTTTAAGACTGACGTAACCGAACTAAATCAGAGTTAAGATATGATTCGATCGGATTTTGCACCCCGATATCTTGTAAGCATAAATCGAGCCAGCCAAAATTTCACTAAATCTTGACATAAGTTAAAGGTTTTTGTATCTATAGGAACACTTAAATGCCTGATTTTGTGATATTTATCTCTCCATTGATATAGGTAAAATTGCTAACCTAGTAGTCTACTAAATTAATTTCGATCGGTTGTCGGAGAGCTAGAAACCCGGTTTTTTAGAAAAACCGGGTTTCTTGACTGGGGTTCTCTCTCAAAGTGCAATATGTATCCCAAGCAATTTATAGTTGATGGGGACGAGATAATTAAGCAATTGTGAAAGCGATAACACTTCTTGGCTCTACTGGCTCCATTGGTACTCAGACTCTCGATATCGTTGCACAGTATCCCAACCAATTTAGAATCGTGGGATTAGCTGCCGGTAACAACGTAGCATTGCTAGCGCAGCAAATTCGGCAATTTAAACCCCAAATTGCCGCTATTTGCGATGAAAATAAGTTACCAGAACTAAAACAAGCCATCGCTGACCTCGACCCCCAACCGATTTTACTGGCGGGAGAAGCGGGTGTAATTGAAGTGGCACGCTACGGCGACGCACAAGCAGTCGTTACGGGTATTGTAGGCTGTGCGGGGTTGCTACCTACCATTGCAGCTATTGAAGCTGGCAAAGATATCGCTTTGGCAAATAAAGAAACCTTGATTGCTGGTGGGCCAGTAGTCAACCCCCTGATCGAAAAACACGGCGTTAAATTATTACCAGCAGATTCGGAACATTCGGCAATTTTCCAGTGCCTCCAGGGAGTTCCCGCAGGTGGTCTGCGCCGAATTATACTAACAGCTTCCGGTGGTGCTTTTCGAGATTGGCCGGTCGAAAAGTTGCCAGAAGTAACGGTGGCAGATGCGCTGAAGCATCCTAACTGGTCGATGGGCCGCAAAATTACCGTCGATTCTGCGACTTTAATGAACAAAGGTTTGGAAGTAATTGAAGCGCATTTTCTATTTGGTATGGATTACGATGATATCGATATTGTCATCCATCCTCAAAGCATCATTCACTCTTTAATTGAATTGCAAGATACATCAGTTTTAGCTCAATTGGGTTGGCCTGATATGCGCTTGCCTTTGCTTTATGCCATGTCTTGGCCGGAACGAATTTATACTGATTGGGAAAGGCTAGATTTAGTTAAAGCTGGCAATTTAACTTTTAGAGAACCGGATCACCAAAAATATCCCTGTATGCAGTTAGCTTATGCGGCTGGTCGGGCGGGTGGTTCGATGCCTGCGGTTTTGAATGCGGCAAACGAACAGGCTGTGGCGCTATTTTTGGAGGAAAAAATTCGCTTTTTGGATATTCCTCGCTGTATTGAATTGGTGTGCGATAAACATCAAGTAGATAATCGTTCAAATCCTTCTTTAGATGATATTTTGACTGCCGATAAATGGGCAAGACAACAAGTTTTGGAAGCGAGTAAGATGGTGGAAGAACCTTTAATTTCAGTTGGATAAATGAATTCTCTTGTTAGAGCGATCGCGCCTTTAGCAATCCTCTTTGCCAGTGGCGGAATACTCTCTGCTTGTCAAAGCCAAAATCTCCGTATCTTCGTCAATCAGAAAACGGCGGAGTATTTTTACGATCGGGGATTAGAAAGACTGGACAATGGGGATTATAAAGATGCGATCGCAAATTTTAACGAGGTAATTCAGCGACAATCGAGCCATTACCAAGCTTATAGCCATCGCTGTATCGCCCTGATTAAAACTGGAGACGTTAACGCAGCTAAGGCAGATTGCGATCGAGCAGTTCAAATCAACCCCAAAGACGGTGACGCCCGTTCCAAACGGGCGCATCTCCTTTATTTTATGGGAGATCGACGGGGAGCGATCGCAGATTTGCTAATGGCAGCATCAATTTATCGACAAGAAGGAAATCTACCCCTATACCAACAGACGATGGAAAAATACCAAACATATTCAAAGGAGATCGTTCGGGATAGCAATATCTGATTAAATTCGATAACATCGAACTATTCACAACATCCCTAAAAAACATCAGCCATTAATTTTTAAGGATAAATAAAATGAATGCCGAAGAATTCTTCAACCAAGCTGTCGCAAAATTTGGGCAAGGAGATATTTTCGGCGCTTTGGGAGATTTCGCTCAGAGTGCGATCCATCATCCAGAAGTTGCACCCGTTCATTATGAATTAGGCAATGCCCGTTTACAATTATTAGATTATCGAGGTGCGATCGAACATTTCGATTTAGCAATTCAAATCAATCCTAACTATGCCGATGCTTATGAAAAACGAGCCGAAGCTCGCGATTGGATCGAAAATTATCAAGGAGTAATGGAAGATTGTACCCAATTAATTCGTCTCAAGCCCAACTATACCAATGCTTATGAAAAACGGGCTTATGCTTGGGAAAAAATGGAAAACTACCAAGCTGCTATTGATGATTATAATCGTTTAATCGAACTCAAACCTTATTATACTGATGGTTATAAAAACCGGGCTTACGTTTTTAGAAAGATCGGAGAATATCAACGGGCAATTGATGACTATAACCGTTGGCTGATGCTCGATTCACAATGTATAAAAGCTCATTACGAACGAGCTTATACTCGCGAACAAATGGGAGATCATCAAGGTGCAATTGACGATTATAAATCATTGCTTCGCAGCCAACCTGATTATTCGTCAGCTGCTTCCCGCATATTTTTAGTTCGGATTAATGAAATGGGAGATTATCGGGGTGCAGTTGAAGATTATACCGATCTGATTAATCTCAGACCTGATTTTGCGGAAAATTATTATATTCGGGGTTCTTTACAGCAATATCTAGGAAATTATTCAGAAGCGCTGGCAGATTACCAGCACGCGATCGATCTAAATAGAGAATTATTAGAAGCTTATTCTAGCAGAGGTATCGTTTATTATACAGTGGGTAATTACGAGCTAGCGATGGCTGATTTTAATCGCGCGATCGAACTTTCTTCCCATTTGCCAGAAGCTTACTTAAATAGAGGTGCAGTTCGCTATGCAATAGGAAATTATCCAGAAGCGATCGCAGATTTCGATCTAGCATTAAATTTAAACGCTAATTTGCCAGAAGCATACTCTAGCAGGGGTGCAACTCGTTATTCTTTGGCAGAATACCAAATTTCGATCGCGGATCTTGATTATGCGATCGCACTCAATCCCGACTTTGCAGAAGCTTATTCTAATCGAGGAGTAGTTCGCTATCAAATAGGAGAAATTCAAAATGCGATCGCCGATTTCGATCGAGCAATAAATCTCAAACCTAACTTTGTAGAAGCTTACTTCAATCGAGGAGTAGTTCGCTCCCAAATTGGCAATCGTCAAGAAAGCTATGAAGATTTACAAACAGCCAAACAAATTTCTACGGAAAATCGCAACATCGCAGCGAATCAAAAAATAATCGATCTGATTATCAAAATGGAAACGCTATAATATCAAACAGCATTTTCATGATTATAACAGATTAGTTGTTCACTGGCTCATTTAATAATTATGATATCTTTAAGCCTTATTATTTGGATTGCGGCTTTCATCGTAGCTTTTCTAGTATTTGCATGGTTAATTAAAATCGTCAAAGCAACTGTTAGCACGGCTATTTCAATCGCCATTATCGTGCTGATTTTGCAATTACTATTTGGGATTGGCCCTCAACAACTTTGGCAGCAAATCGTCCAAATTCCAGAGTTTATTTGGCAAACGGTAACGGGACAATAAACGAAGTGAAGTCTTGAGCAAAAATTACACGCAGGATGCAATTTTATGAACTCTGAAGAACTATTTAACTAAGCCATGAATAAATTCGGGCAAGGAGACTTTCTGGGTGCGATCGCAGATTTTGGCGAATCGATTTGGGTTAATCCCAACCTTGCTCCTGTTCATTACTTTTTGGGAACTAGCAGCGAAAGTTGGGGTAATTATTGGGCAGCAATAAACGATTATACTCAAGCAATCGAAAATAATCCTGAGTTTGCAGACGCCTATTATATGCGGGGTAATATTTATTGTAAGTTTGGAGATTACCAAAGAGCAATTGATGACTTTACGCAGTTTATTGTTTTCCATCCCGATATCGATCGTACCTATTACGCAAGAGGTGCTATCCGTTCTTACGTTGGCGACAATCAAGGAGCAATTGAAGATTTCACCCAGTTTATTAATTTAAATCCTCATCCTAACTACAATAACTATTACCATCGGGGCGTAATATATTATTTACTCGGTAATTACCAGGAAGCAATTGAAGATTTAGAAAATTCTTTAAGAATTTGTTCTTATCTTAAAAACATTGCTTTTTATCAAAGAGTACAGCAGGCGATCGAGCAACTTAGATAAGTAATATTGTTTGTAGTGAGGACTTTAGTCCTCTCACAATGGCGAACTAAAAACTAAAGTCATTACTACAATTACTACAAAATACGGTTATCTGCGACGCGATTCTGATTAAAATTAAAAAGAAAGTCGCGTTAACGCATCTTTGACTGCTGGTGGCAATTGGCGCATGATTTTGCCTTTTTCGCGATCGACTGCTACCAAAGTCACTCGTCCGCTGACATACAACTCTTTGCCATCTAAAGATTGAATTTGGTTATCCCAATTGATTCGCACGCCATCAACCTCGATCATTCTCGCTTTTACGATCGCAGTCATTCCCATTTGCAAAGCGCGATGATAGCGGACGGAAAGCTCTACCACGGGCAAATCGCAACCCAATGCTACCAAATTGGCAAATTCAACGCCGATCGATCGCAAACATTCTACCCGCGCCTCTTCCATCCAGGCAATGTAAGAACCGTGCCACACATTACCCGAATAGTCAGTATGATGAGGTTGGACTCGAATCGGATATTCAAACCAAGTGGCAGATGACATTTGCGAGAAATTTTGGATCGCGCCACTGGGAGAAAGTAAAGGTTTTTGTTCTGTTGCCATATTTCGATCGTTATTTGTCATCGGTCATCGGTCATTTGTAATAATTTAATAATTAGCATTTTTGAGTCGATCGCTAACTAATAACTAATATCTAATATACTTTTAACGGGGCTTAATTACTTTCGGAGCAGCCACAGCCGGCACAAAACTAGTATCGATTAAAAACTTTTCTGCATCGTAAACACCAGACCAAGCTGCCAACAAACGAGCCGCTAATCTCAGTAATTCAGCCTCTGAATTTAATCCCCAAAGTTTTACTAAAGGAGAATCATCTTCTTGATACTTACCCAATGCCAAACGCCAGCCCACTGGAATACCCGCGATGCTATTGTAAGCGCCCGATAACGCCCCTGCGATCGCGCTCGTTACCTGCGCTTGAGGACAGCGAGAAGCACGCAAAACCGCCATCCGTAAATCTTCTATAGTACTCAAGAAACAATAAAAAGCCAGTGCAACCGGAGTATTCATTAAAGGCATTGATTTCCGAGGCATCAAAATCGCCAGAGTCTTATCTAATCCCGCTCCTTCTTCTAATAAAATTTGCACTTGTCTAAGCTGACTTACCAGCGGTGTTTCCACATCTAAATAATTAATAGTGTCGTCAATTAAGGTAGCCGGATCGAGCCTTTCTTTGAGTGCCAAAGCAATTGCATAACCGATTGCTAAAGTGCCATCCTTAAGCACCGAGTCATCCTGCCAAACATCTGCCACCTGCTGCAAATTTTGCCGCAACTTTGTCTCATCTTCATGAAAAAATAACGCTACTGGCAAAGTAGTAACGATACCTGCAATATCGCCTTCTTTCTTCGCAGGATAAGACAAGGATGAAATTGCAGAACCGACTTCTTGACGAATATAGTTATCCGTAAGAGTGGGAATACTCGATTGAGAAGGTTCTTGCCAATCTGCCAAATCCAACTTTCCATGTCGGATCAAGCCTTCAGTGCCACGCACCACCAGACGCCCCCAGCTAGACGGTGACAGAGGAGATTGTTTTACGCCTAACTGCCACGACTCACCATAAGCGCCCCGAATTTCTCCTATGGCAGTACCCACAAAGGCACCGCGAAATCTACTCAAAAGGGAATACCGCATTAACCTGATTTTATTTAGCAACTGCAAGGAGACGCTCAATTGCCTATGGTAACTCATCTACTTCTGCTAAATACCTATCTCTCGTTAGAAGCCTGATGTATTGAGACGGTTTAGCTTAAAATCAGTCAGCAATGGCGAATTGGCGAATTAAGTTAAATCCGCAACCGATCGATGTTAAATCTGCTATTGAAGAAGTAATTGATACGATCGCACCTCTGGCACAAGCTAAGAACTTACAATTACAAGTAAATTGCGATCGCGCTCCAAAGGAAGTACTAACCGATCCCTTTCGGCTTCAACAAATTTTAACCAATCTTCTCAGCAACGCCGTTCGCTATACCGATGAAGGTTACCTTCGGGTGGAGTGCGTCGTCCAAGCAAACGAAAAATGGTCTTTTAGCGTTACTGACACGGGAATTGGAATTGATCGAGAAGATTTAGAACGCATATTTGAACCCTATGCCCAAGCTTACGGTTTAGACCGCCGTCGAGACAAAGAAAGCACGGGTTTAGGTTTAGCAATTGTTTCCCGAATGGTAAAACTGCTACAAGGTGAAATTAAAGTATTTTCTCAAAAAGCGGTTGGCTCTACCTTTACGGTGACTTTTCCCCTCAAAGTAAAAGTTGAGGGAACTTCTGTTCGCTCAACCCCTTCCTAAGCAGATGTTAAGGATTGTCTGATATAGTTAACCAGAGCTTGTAACCCTAAGCGATAGCTTTCGGCTCCGAAACCGCTGATTTGCCCGATCGCGATCGGTGCAATCCAAGAATGATGCCTAAATTCTTCCCTACGGTAGATGTTACTCAAGTGAACTTCTACGGTAGGAATGGCAACCCCGGCTAGAGCATCGCGAATCGCTACGCTGGTATGGGTATAAGCACCAGCGTTAATCACAATTCCTTGATGACGCCCTAAACAATCGTGAATGGCATCGACTAAGACGCCTTCGTGATTTGATTGAAGGGTGGAAACCTCAACCTGGAGTCCCAGCGCGTCCTGTTGGAGCAGACGGTTAATTTCATCCAAAGTTACGTGCCCATAAACCCCTGGTTCTCTTTTTCCCAAAAGATTCAGATTGGGGCCATGCAACACCAAAATACTAAGATTTTGCAATGGTTTTATTTAATCAGATAAGGACTAGCGGCGACGCCCTGGTTCGTTAACGGGAATGGGTATCGGCTCTGGTTCCGGTTCACCTTCTGGGCCAAGTAGCAATTCGATCAGTCTTTGCGCCCACTCTTTTAGCGTCTCCAGCAGGTTTTCGATGTAGTCCATTGAACAGACAACTCCTACGATACGTAATAGTTTTTCGCCAAAATAGCGAAATACCCTCTGTTAGATATGTGGTTGTTGCGAACTCTAAACCTTATATCCATCTGTATACTAGAATACAAAAAAAATTTAGTTCCAGTAAAGTAATGTTTGGTTTTGAGTTCTTTACTTCATCATAACCAATAATTCCGTTAGGTTAAAAAGTATTAACATTTTCTCAACCTGCGGACAATAAATGCCGTCGCAAGCGATCGAGTGCCGTGCAAGCGCTGAAGTGACGAATCAAAGCTCTTTCTTGTAGCGGACTAAAGCGATGCTCGAAACTCGTAACTAAGTTGTTTGGCCCAGCTAAACCGATGTAAACCAACCCCACAGGCTTAGCTTCGCTGCCACCGCCAGGGCCAGCAATTCCGGTAATACTTAATCCCCAAGTAGTGGAAAGCTGCTCTCGCACGCCTCGAGCCATTTGTTTGGCTACCGTTTCGCTCACCGCACCTACTTGCACTAAGTCATCCGGACTAACCCCTAATAAAGAGATCTTTACCCGATTATCGTAAGAAATAATCCCTCCCCAGAAGTAACTGGAACTGCCGGGGACAGCAGTCAGCATACTCCCCAAACCGCCACCAGTGCAGGATTCGGCGACGGAAAGGGTTTGATGGGATTTTTGGAGTAATTCGCCTACTACGGAAGCCAAGCTGTCTTCATCTGCGCCGTAGTAGTCCAAACCTGCAATTTGCTGGATTTCTCGCGCTACTGGTTCGATTAAATTATTTGCTGCCAGGGCTGATTCGGCTTTGGCAGAAATCCGCAACCTCACTTCACCCATACTCGCATAAGGGGCAACCGTCGGGTTAGGTAAATTGAGTAAGTCAGTTACTTTTTCTGCCAATGCAGATTCAGCGATGCCCCAAAACTTTAACATCCGACTGTGGATGATCTGTTTACCCCAACCTTGACTTTTCAGATAAGGAACGGCGGTTTCTTGCCACATCTGGTGCATTTCCAAAGGAACGCCGGGAAAAGTGAGAATTATTAAATTGGGGCGGGGTTGCCAAACCATGCCCGGTGCGGTTCCCAATCGATTGGGTAAAATGTCGGCGCTTTGGGGAATTAAAGCTTGTTTGCGATTGCTTTCGGTCATTTGGCGTCCGCG
This sequence comes from Leptolyngbyaceae cyanobacterium, assembly GCA_036703985.1. GTDB lineage: Bacteria > Cyanobacteriota > Cyanobacteriia > Cyanobacteriales > Aerosakkonemataceae > DATNQN01. The sequence continues at coordinate 4,991 of DATNQN010000084.1, read as the reverse complement.
ACTGGCATATTTTTCGGCGATATCTTCGATAATTTCCGGTTTTTCGATGAGGGGAACGCCAAAGAAATCCGCGATCGTTTCTGTTGTCAGGTCATCTGGAGTTGGGCCAAGGCCACCGGTGAAGATGAGAATTTGCGATCGTCTACAAGCAATATCAAGCACTTGTTTGAGACGGTCTGGATTATCTCCTACCACAGTTTGATAATAATGAGGAATGCCCAGTTCAGCCAATTGCAGAGCTAAAAACCGAGCATTCGTATTCAGAATGTCACCTAGTAATATTTCTGTTCCAACGCAAATAATTTCAGCACTCATTTTAATTCAGCACTTAAGCAAAGAATCGATCTGTAGGGTGCGTTAGCTTTCTTCGTTCGTAACGCACCACACTACTATATTTGATACCGCTGCGTCAGTCCTGGGTTGTTGGATTGATTTGGATTTTAGATTTTAGTGGAAAGTTTCAGTCCCGTTGCCGGGATTCTGTTAATTGAAAGTTCTGCCATCTGTGCAGTAGTTTCATTGATATCTCTGTTTCAGTCCCGTTGCCGGGATTCTGTTAATTGAAAGCAAAGAAAACCCAAAAGACAAGCAAAAAGGAAAATAGTTTCAGTCCCGTTGCCGGGATTCTGTTAATTGAAAGTCTTCTTGGCCGTATAAATTGGTAGTTGCTGTATAAAGTTTCAGTCCCGTTGCCGGGATTCTGTTAATTGAAAGACTTTTTCAAGAAAGGGGGGATATCCCCCCAAAACTTTCGTTTCAGTCCCGTTGCCGGGATTCTGTTAATTGAAAGTGGAAATCTTCTAGTGCGGCTTGAGAAAATTTCCCCCACAGTTTCAGTCCCGTTGCCGGGATTCTGTTAATTGAAAGGCTTTAGGTGTGGCTAGCCTTGGGGATTCAGAATCCCTTGTTTCAGTCCCGTTGCCGGGATTCTGTTAATTGAAAGTCCAATCTCACAATATAGGAGTTTCAATGAAAAGTTTCAGTCCCGTTGCCGGGATTCTGTTAATTGAAAGTTAACTCCACTCCATAATAGATAAAGTTGCGCCTACAGGTTTCAGTCCCGTTGCCGGGATTCTGTTAATTGAAAGTGAAGTGTCCAAGTTGCCAGCTACATCACCTTTGTGTTTCAGTCCCGTTGCCGGGATTCTGTTAATTGAAAGTTTAGGACGACGCGGACGCGGTAAAACTTTGGGTATGTTGTTTCAGTCCCGTTGCCGGGATTCTGTTAATTGAAAGTTGGCTGACGTGGGTGACCAACGGCGAGGGTGATGTTTCAGTCCCGTTGCCGGGATTCTGTTAATTGAAAGTTTACTGTTATTCTTCTGGTTAACCAATTTTTGCACGTTTCAGTCCCGTTGCCGGGATTCTGTTAATTGAAAGACTGCCTTCTGAAACCAAGACAGACAAGGTATTCTGAAACTGTTTTTCGTCAATCTCATTTTCACCTTCATTTCAGCCGCACTTATTGCTACTAATTTGCAATAAGTTTCTTTGGCAAAACGCTGAAATTATTTGATTGTCAAGGTTCTAGGGTTTTTCGTGAATCCCCCCAGGATTTGGCTCCCGCTTTGATTCACGAAAACTATAGTAAACCAAGGGCATTTTCTTGTCAAGAGTTTCTCTTTATGATATGAAACACGATTCCAACAGATAACTAGTAGTTCACCAAATTGATTTTGATTGGTTGTTGAAGAGCCAGAAACCCGGTTTTTCTAAAAAACCGGGTTTCTTTAACCCCTCAAAACTACTTTGGCAGACTACTAGCAATTTGCGTGACTATCTAAGTTTGGCAACGATCGTGCGGTGACGGGGACTGTTGCGAGTAATCGTCGGAGGATGAAAACCAGCTTCTAGCAATTCTTTGTGCATATCAAAACTGAAATATTCATCCAGATAAGGTTCGGTACTTTTGAGCAATGTCAGAACGTAAGGTGGCATTTGGCGAAATTTTTCTGATTGAGGATTCATATCCATAATCGCGATATGTCCGTTGGGACGCAGCAAACGCCGTGCTTCTCGGAGAATTTCGCGAGTAGCGGCTTGTGGCAGTTCGTGAAACATCAAAAACGTGGATACTAAATCGAAAGAAGCGGCGGGTAAACCAGTGGACTCGGCGGCGGCGTGTACCCAATTTATCGATCGCTGTTGCTGCTGTGCTTGGTAATCTGCGACTGCCAGAAAATAAGGAGATAAGTCAATTCCCGTGATTTTGGCGTGGGGATAGGTATCTTGAAGGGCAAAACTGCTCATTCCCACGCTGCAACCGAGATCCGCGATATCTTGAGGCGGGGTAGGAATTTGCTCTTTTAAAATGTCGTGATAGCTTTTCCGTAGTTTGGTGTCACCTTCGGCACCAGAACCAGGCCAAATTGTCGCGTGAACTGCATAGGCAGCAACTTCCACTTCTAAAGCAGGTTGCCAACCGAGATTACCTTCGTCATAAGCATGAAAAGAGCATACGTAGTAATCCGGGTAAGTAAGGGTAGGGTTTTTTACTTTTGTGAGGTGGGGTTCCCAGTTGTGCGATCGCAATTCCTCTACTCGCTTTCTCCAAGGTACTCCCATCTTCTCGGCGCGTTTAATCATCATCTGACGCGCTTGATGCTTGGCTAAAGCGGCTAGGGGTTTAATGGCTAACACCCCATTTACTAAGCGAGAAGCGATCCCCGGATCGGCAGTACCTACAGCAGCAGTCATTTGATTAGTCATTGGTCAACTGTCATTTGTCATTTGTTAATACTAATGCTTAATGGATACTACCGCGTTAGCACTTAATATAGCGATCTAACCCTAGCCCTCCCCTTACCAAGGGGAGGGTTGGGAGGGGTTTAGTTGTTGGCAATTCATTTAGGATCGCTATAGCTAATTGCCATTAATGACCAATGACCAATGACTAATGGCTAATAACCATTATCAAACTTTCCGCTTGAGAGCTAGTAACATTTCTACATTACTAGTTGAGCGATCGGGTTGATTTGCAGTAATGCCAATCCCGCGAATCGAATTAAGAATGGCGGTTGTTTCTGGGGGAATGGCAGTCTTTTGCGGTTCTGGTAAATGACGATTCACTAACATCATTAATTTTTCCACATCTATGTAAAAATAACCAACATTTGGCTGTTGTAAAGAACTCGTGATGGCTTTAAATGATTCCCCACTATTTAACCCACTAGAATTAGTCGCCATTACATCGATAATCGGTTGACCAACGGCAACAAATACCGATTCTCGATCTAGCCAACCGTGGCCCAACCATGTTTGCTCGTTGGGTAATTTCCATTCGGTAATAGTTTTTCCTTGAATGTCTCTTTGGGAAATACTAATTTGGTTGGTTTTGGCGATTTCATCTAGCTTGGCAAAAGTGGCTTCGGCGGTAGCGCGATCGCTTGTTTTCAAAACTAAAGCACCCCCTACTCCGATGGGTTCTAATAATCCTTGATTAGATGCGATCGCGCCCAAAGCAAATTCCCCATTCATCCAACTAAAAACATCTTTATCCAAGTCAAGATTGTAGGTAGTTTTTAATTGTTGTTTCGTCTGTTCGAGTTGTTGTTGAATTTGAGCATCATTTTTAGCTTGATTGACAAAAACCGACCAACCAGTGCTGATCCCGTGTCCGCTAATTAAAGCAATTGTTTCGAGGGGAAATTGACTGACTACTTTGCCCGGACTCGGTTTATATTCTACCTGAATTAAAGATGGATCTACTTTGCCGATCGCCTTCATCCGCAAACCATCATTATCGATCCCCAATCCCATCACCAAAGACTTCACCTGCTTCAATTGGTCGAGAGATTGTTGAGGTAACGCCGTCGTGCTGGGATTGTTAGCCAGTAACTTTTGAATTGAGTTACCGTATTCTGGGATGTAGATTTGCGCGATCGTATTTTGCATATCTACACCTTTACTTAGGATAGTAGCAGCATCTTGTTTACTAGCAAATGAACGCTGACCCTTGAAAGTGTCGATCGCTAATTCTACTGGCTTTCTTTCCGAAGACCAAACTAAATGATTATTCAAAACGGCGAGATAATCTTTTTTGGTATCGCCCGTTTCAATCACCTTAATTCCTTTATAGTCAGTCTCTTTTGTTTGAGTTCCTGATTTGAATTTATTGGCGAAATTCCAAGCACTGATTTTATTTTTAATTCCCACTACAGCTAGCACGCTGGATTTTTGTCCCCCCTCTGCCGAATTGGATGGAATGACGGCAAACATCACGTTACCAAGCCAAGGTTTGATATCTTTTTCGTAATTAATCTTGGAGTCAGTAAATACTTGTTTGTTAAACTCGTTTAATCCTTGGTTAACGGCAGTTTGCGCTTCGGGAGTGCCAAATTTTTGCAATTGAGCCCAAGCTTGGGGGTCTGTAGAGATCGTACCAGCCATTAATGCGTCACTTGGCACGATTTTGGCGCTAGCTAAAGGGCTGGTAGCATCCCCAAAGTTACCGTTAAGGTAAAAATAAGCAACTATGCCACCTGTAGCAATTACGGCAGCACCAATTAGCCAAGGAGTTAAGGAACGCGGTTTTTTTTCTGGCATTTTTGTTATCCTCAATGTTTTTTGTTGATTTGAAAAATGTGTTTGAATTAAGAGACGATTGCGGCAAGAGTTGTTAGCTGTTTTTTAACCACAGATGAACACAGATAAATACAGATGAAGGCGATCGCGAGCGCCTAATATTAATTAATTGCAAAAGACAGGCATATTTTTGGTTTTGCAGAATAAAAATGGTAAATTATCATCTTTGTCTAAGTTATTTTTAGTTAGCCTATTGACTCCATAGATATTTTTGCTATTTACCGATCTAGCAGTTAAGGTATGACTTCATTTTCTAAGGCAGAGAATCCGCAAATGATAATGATTAAAAAAAAATTAGAATAATCGGGTTTTGTAAACTAATGTGCATTCAAATCACACATTTTCCAATAAAGGTAAAAATCCTTTAATTCTCTTTCCCCCTGCCCCCTGCCCCCTGCCCGCTGCCC